>DMTA01000227.1 GCA_003454835.1 Achromobacter sp.
GCTTGGCGGCGGCCTGGGCGCTGGCGGTGCGCTTGGCGGGCGCCGCCGGTGCGTCTTGATCGGGGGCTGGGGATGTCTTGTCGGTCATTGGTCCTGTCCTTGCTGCGCAAACATCAACCCTAACTTGCGCCAGAGCGCGCGGAATTGATGGGAATCAATGCTTGTAACATTTTTTCACTAACCCGGCCCCATTACACTGCACGTCCTTCATCCACTTTGTTCGCGACATCATGTGGTCACGCATCAAGCGATGGTTTGCTGGTCCGCCGGCCGCCGAAGATCCCCTGCAGGAAATCGTGCGCTTCGATGAAGCAGGCCTCACACGGTCGGGCGAGCTGGCGCGCGCGATGGGCCTGCAGCAGTTCTGGCCCTGGCGCGACGTTCACGAGTTCGGGTTTGCGTTCACCCAGGCGATCTACCCGGACCCCTGGTTTGGCGACTACATGGAAAGCCTGTGGTACGTTCGCGTGGCCAACGAAGACGGCGGGCTGATGCGGATGGAGTTCGACGAGCGTGTCCTGGACATCGATCATTTTCCCCCCGCCCTGCTTCGCAACATGCCGGGACTGGACCTGGACGTGCTGAGGGCGGGCCGGGCCACCGCAGCGCGCGGACTGCGCCATTTCGAGGGCGAAGGCGAATGGGTGGCATGGCGGCGCGACGTTTCCCAGGAACAGCCGTCATCACCGCCCTGATCGCCGCCGTCATCGCCGCCCCCATAGACGTCGTAATTGCCGCCCTTTGCGTCTCGTCGATCACTGCCCTCAACGGCAGATCCGATGCCCCGCCCGGCTACACCCGATCAAGACCCTGCTTGAGATCCGCCAGAATGTCCTCCGGCGTTTCCAGTCCGACCGACAACCGCAGCAAGCCCTCCGACAGCCCATAGCGTTCGCGGTCCTCGGCCGAGTAGCTGGCGTGCGTCATTGACGCCGGATGCTGGATCAGCGTCTCGGGATCGCCCAGACTGACCGCGATGCGCGCCAGATTCAGGCTGTTCAGGAGCGACCTGCCGGCCGCCAGTCCGCCCTTCAGCTCGAAAGCCACCAGCCCGCCGCCC
This sequence comes from Achromobacter sp., assembly GCA_003454835.1. Classification (GTDB taxonomy): domain Bacteria; phylum Pseudomonadota; class Gammaproteobacteria; order Burkholderiales; family Burkholderiaceae_B; genus Achromobacter. The sequence continues at coordinate 1,061 of DMTA01000227.1, forward strand.
GCCGCCTGCTGGCGTTGCGCGATGTCGGCGCCCGCCGTGCCGGCCAGCCCGGGATAAAACACGTCCGCCACCGCCGGATGCTCGCGCAGCAGCTTGGCCACCTTCAGCGCGGACTCGCTATGACGCTGCACGCGCAGCTCCAGCGTCTTGATCCCGCGCAGCACCAGAAAGGCCGTGAACGGCGACAGCGTCGCGCCCGTGAAATAGCGCAGGCCTTGCAGCCGGATGGCGTCGATGTGCGCCTTGCGGCCCACCACCGCGCCCGCCAGCAGGTCGCCATGCCCGCCCAGGTATTTGGTGGCCGAATGCAGCACGATATCCGCGCCGTGCTCCAGCGGACGCTGCAGCACCGGCGTGGCGAAGGTGTTGTCGACGATGGTCAGCAGCCCCTTGCCGCGCGCGATGGCCGAGATGGCCGCAATGTCCACCAGGCGCAGGTTCGGATTGGCGGGGGTCTCGAAGTACACGGCGCGCGTCTTGGGGCCGATGGCGGCGGCCACCGACTGCGGCTGCGTGAAATCCGCGAACACGGCACGCACGCCGAATCGGGACAGCCCCTGCGTGAACAGCGTGAAGGCCGTGCCGTAGACGATCTGGTCGACCACGATCTCGTCGCCGCTTTGCAGCAGCGAAAACAACGTGGCCGAAATCGCCGCCATGCCCGAGGCCGTCACCACGCCAGCCTCGGCGCCTTCCAGCGATGCCAAACGCTCTTCCAGCAGCGCCTGCGTCGGATTGCGCGTCCGGCCGTAGACATAGCCTTGGGCTTCGCCGAGCCGGATCCGGTCGAAGGCCTCGATGCTGTCCTGCGTGTAGGTGGACGTCAGATACAGGGGCGGCGACAGCGCGCCCTGTTCTTCCAAAGGGTCATAGCCCAGGTGGATGGCGCGGGTCGCAAAACCCTGCTGCGCGTGGTCGGTCATGGTGTTCACTCCTGTCATGGGTGGGTGCAGGGGCGCATCGCGCCTGCCTGGAAATCGGAAATTGCCGCCAGCCTGCGGCATTGACGGGGCCGAAGCGAGTCTTTACAGTCAAACGCCGTATCCCCGTTTTCGTGCGCGACATGAACGACCCGCAAGCGCCCGCCACGGCCGCCGGCCCGGCGGTTCCCCCCGCGACACCGCCCCAACCCGGCTGGCTGCTCAAGGCCGCCACCTGTCTGGTCTATTCCGGGGTGCTGGCGTGGGCCGTCTACAGCAGCCGGCCCGCCACCATGCTGGATGTCGCCAAGCTGGCCTTCGGCGGGGCCATCCTGCTGGGCCTCCTGCCGTTTCTCGTCCTGGGAATCTTTTCGATCTGGAAGCGCTTTCGCACGCCGCGCAACCGCTTGCGCATCATGCTGGGCACGGGGGTATTTCTGCTGGCCGCCGTGGCCGGGCCGCTTGCCGAACGCAACCACGACAACCGCCAGCGCGACATTGCCAACACCGAAATCCGCAAGGCCATCGACGCGCTGCGCCTGCAGGCAGGCGGCGGCAGCGGCGCGCCCGAAGACGTGCCTGCCATCGACCCCTCGCCCAAGGCCACCGGCCCTTACGGCGAAATGGAACGGGCCATGAAGACCATCGCGGGCGAACGGCTGGCGCAGCATCGCGCCTACCTGCAGGAACTCAAGGAAATCGGCCTGCCCAAGCTGTTCGACGCCCGGCGGCTGGCGCGCGACTCTGGCCTGATCGAAAGCCGCCTGATCCTGGAACAGGCCGAAAAACTCGTGCCGGGATACCGCGAACAAAGCATGGAAGTGTTGAACGGCATGCCGGCGCTGGTGCGCTCGCTGACCATTTCCGAGCCGGAAAAGGACAAGATCCTGAAGGCGCTGCAGGACTCGCGGGCGGCCAGCACCGAGAAGCTGGCGCGTGTCTGGGATCTGGAAACGCAAATCCTGCACGAGTTCGGCATGATGATCACGCTGCTCGATGACAACCGGCAGTTCTGGTACGCCGACCGAGACGAGCTGATGTTTGGCCGCGACGCTGACCTGGCGCGCTTTCATCAACATCAAGACGCCGTCAACCGGCTGGCCGGCGAACAGGAACGGCTGGCCACGCAATCGCTGGCGGCCATGCCGCAGGCGCCATTGCGCTGATCCTGAAAGTGCCTGACGTGCGGCTCGCATCGTTCACCGCTTATGGTCGGCGCGGCGCGACAGCCACTCGCCGGTGAATTGCACGATCGACACCAGCGCGATCAGGATGACGATCACCTCGAACATCACCCGGGTCTCGTAGCGCTCGTAGCCGTAACGGATCGCCAGGTCGCCCAGGCCGCCCGCCCCCACCGCGCCGGCCATCGCCGACGCGTTGATCATGGCGATGACGCTGACCGTCATGCCGCCGATGATGCCCGGCAAGGCCTCGGGCAGCAGCACGTGGCGCACGATGTGCCAGAGCCGGCAGCCCATGGCGCGCGCCGCTTCGACCAGACCGTGATCCACGTCGTTCAGGCTGACCTGCGCAATGCGCGCAAAGAACGGAATCAGGTTGGCCGACAGCGGCACGATCGCCGCCCAGGTGCCCAGCGTCGTACCCACCAGGACGCGCGTGAACGGTAGCATCGCGACCAGCAGGATGATGAATGGGATGGCGCGAAACGTGTTCACCGTGATCGACAGCGCCTTGTTGAAACGCGGACGCGGGTACAGATTTCCCGGCGCGGTGATAGTCAGCACCACGGCCAGCGCCAGGCCGGTCGTGATGGCGATGGCGGCGGAAATGCTCACCATCGTCAGGGTCTGCAGAAACGCCTGCAGGTACTTGTCAAGCATCGGTAGCGACATAGCCCAGCACCTTGATCTGATCGGCCACCAGCGCGGCGCG
>DMTA01000404.1 GCA_003454835.1 Achromobacter sp.
CGCGTGGCGCGCAGGCGCAATGCCTCGACCGCGTCGCGCGCCTGCAGCAGCACCAGGTCGGCGCGCTTGCCGACCGCCAGGCCCGTCTCGTCCAGCCCAAGAATCCTGGCAGGCGTAGTGGTGACCGCTTCAAAACAGGCGCGCATGGCGTCCTGGCCCGTCATCTGGCCGACGTGCAGGCCCATGTGCGCGACTTCCAGCATGTCGCCTGAACCCAGGCTGTACCACGGGTCCATCACGCAGTCATGGCCGAAGGCGACTGGCACGCCGGCCGCCATCAGCTCGGGTACGCGCGTCATGCCGCGACGCTTCGGATACGTGTCGTGGCGGCCTTGCAGCGTGATGTTGATGAGCGGATTCGCAATCGCGGACACGCCGGCCTCGCGGATCAGCGGGATCAGCTTGGACACGTAGTAGTTGTCCATCGAATGCATGGACGTCAGGTGCGAACCCGTCACGCGGCCGGAGAGGCCCAGGCGCTGCGTGTGGTACGCCAGCGTCTCGATGTGGCGTGACAGCGGGTCATCGCTTTCGTCGCAGTGCATGTCCACGCGCAGGCCGCGCTCGGCGGCCAGTTCGCACAAGATGCGCACGGATTCGGCGCCGTCCTGCATGGTGCGTTCGAAGTGCGGAATGCCCCCCACCACGTCCACGCCCATGTCCAGCGCGCGCTTCAGGTTGTCCAGCGCGCCGGGGGCGCGCAGCACGCCGTCCTGCGGGAAGGCGACCAGTTGCAGGTCCAGGTAGGGCTTGACCTTCTCGCGCACATGCAGCAGCGCTTCCGTTGCCAACAGGCGGGGGTCGCAGACATCCACGTGCGAGCGGATCGCCAGCAGCCCGCGTGCCACGGCCCAGTCGCAATAGGCCAGCGCGCGATCCACCAGCGCTTCCTGCGTCAGCAGGGGTTTGAGCTCGCCCCACAGCGCGATGCCTTCGAGCAGCGTGCCCGACAGGTTCACGCGCGGCAGCCCGAAGGACAGCGTGGAATCCATGTGGAAATGCGCATCGACAAAAGGCGAGGTCACCAGTTGCCCGGCGGCGTCCACGGTCTGCGCGGCCTCGGCCTTCAGCGCCGGTTCCAGCGCGGCGATGCGGCCGTCGGCCACGCCGATGTCGATGTTCTGGCGGCCGTCGGGCAGCGTGCAGTTCTTGATGATCAGATCGAGCATTCGAATTCCTTGCGAAAACATTCAGTTGCTGCATTCCCGTCGCGCAGCGCCTCGCTGGGGATCACCTTTCGCCTTTGCGATACGGTTTCATCAAGGCCTGCGGGTAGGCGGCGCGGCGCGCCATGAACACCAGGGCCAGGATGGACAGGATATAGGGCAGCATCAGGTACACCTGATAGGGCAGTTCGGGCAGGCCCGGCAGCGCCGCCCCGCCCTGTTGCAGCCGCAACTGCAGCGCGTCGAAGAAGGCGAAGATCAGCGCGCCCAGGAGCGCCTTGCCCGGCCGCCACGACGCAAACACCACCAGCGCCACGCAGACCCAGCCGCGGCCGTTGACCATGTTGAAGAAGAACGCATTGAACGCGGCCAGCGTCAGGAAGCTGCCGGCCACGCCCATCAGCGCCGATCCGGCCACGATAGCGCCGATGCGCAGGCGCGTCACCGACAGGCCCTGGCCTTCCGCGGCGGCGGGGTTCTCGCCCACCATGCGCACGGCCAATCCCACGGGGGTGCGGTTCAGCACCCATGCGAGGATCGGCACGGCGGCCAGCGCGATCAGCGTCATGGGCGTCTGCCCGGCCAGCACGGGGCCGATGAGCGGAATCCCGTCCAGGAACTTCATCTCGGCAAACGGCGTGATCGTCGGCGGCGTGGATACGCTGGGGAACGTGACGCGGTAGGCGAAATAGCTGACGCTGGTGGCAAGCAGCGTTACGCCGAGGCCCGAGACGTGCTGCGACAGGCCCAGCGGCACCGTCAGCACCGCGTGCAGCAATCCGAACACGGCGCCGGACAGCGCGGCGGCCAACACGCCCACGTACAGCGGCGCGCCCAGGTAGACGACCAGCCAGCCGGTGAAGGCGCCGGCCACCATGATGCCTTCGATGCCCAGGTTCAGCACCCCGGCGCGCTCGCACAGCAGTACGCCCAGCGTGCCCAGTATCAGCGGCGTGGCCAGGCGCAGCACGGCCACCCAGAAGGCCGAGGAACTCATCAGATCCATCCATTCCATGGCGTGCTCCTCAAGCCTTGTTGCGGCGCAGGCGGTACTGCGCGAATAGCGTCGCGACCAGCATGGCGAGCAACGAGGTGGCGACGATGACGTCGGCGATGTAGTTCGGCACGGCGATGGCGCGGCTCATGCTGTCGGCGCCCACCAGCATGCCGGCAACGAAAATGCTGGCCAGGATCACGCCCAGCGGATGCAGGCCGGCCAGCATGGCAACGACGACACCCGTGTAGCCGTAGCCCGGCGACATATCCAGCGTGACGTAGCTGGTGCGGCCCGCCACTTCGATGGCGCCGGCAAGGCCCGCCAGCGCGCCGGACAACATGGCGGTGCCAAGCATCACGCGGTTCACCGGCAGGCCCAGGAAGCGCGAGGCGTGTGCGTTGGCGCCCACCGCGCGCATCTGGAAACCGAAGACGGTGTAGCGGTTGAGCAGCCACAGGCCCAGCGCCAGGCCCGCGGCCCACAAGAGGCCCGTGTGGGCGCGCGTGCGTTCGATGAGCTTGCCCAGTTCCAGGTCGCCGTTCAGCGCCACCGATTGCGGCCAGCCCATCGCCATCGGATCCTTCATCGGGCCGTCCAGCATCATCGACACGAACAGCAGCACGATGAAGTTGCCGAGCAGCGTGGTCACCACCTCGTCAACGCCCAGGCGGGTTTTCAGGATGGCGGGAATCAGCAGCAGCAAGGCGCCGGCCAGCGCAGCGGCCAGCATCATGCCGCCGAACAGAACCGGCATCGGCAGATCGAAACCCGTGCCGCCGTGCAGGCCGCCCACGGCCACGGCCGCCAGGGCGCCCAGATACAGCTGGCCCTCGGCGCCGATGTTGTAGAAGCGCGCGCGGAACGCCACGGCACAGGCCAGGCCGGTCAGCATCAGCGGGGTGGCGCGGGTCAGGGTCTCGGACAGCGCGAAGCGGGTGCCGAACGCGCCTTCGAACAGCAGCGCGTAAGTGCGGCCGACGGGGGCGCCGGCCCAGGCCACCAGCAGCGTGCAGACTGCCAGCGTGAAGAGGATGGCCGCGATGGGCGCAAGCGCCAGCGCAAGGCGGCTGGGCTCGGGGCGGCGTTCCAGGATCAGTTTCATGTGATGCTCAATAGTGAAGAAAGCCGCGCGTGACGGTGCAAACCCGTCATGCCCGGGTTCCCGTCATGGCCAGGCCGACGGTGGCGGGCGTCCACTCGGCCACCGGCTTGATCGCGACCAGCTTGCCGCCGCACAGCACGGCGATGCGGTCGGCCAGGGCGAAGATCTCTTCCAGGTCCTCGGACACCAGCAGCACGCCGGCGCCGCGCGCGCGGGCGGCAAGGAGCTGCTCGCGCACGTAGGCGACCGCGCCG
>DMTA01000405.1:0-170 GCA_003454835.1 Achromobacter sp.
CGGCGGGCTTGCGCACCGCGACGCGTTCGGCCGGCAGCAGCCGGGCTTGCGCTTGAGCCGCAGATCCACTGCCTGCATCCACCTTGAAGCGGCGCACTTCCTGCGCCAGACGCGTGGCCTGCTCCTGCATGCTGGCTGCGGCGGCCGCAGCTTCCTCGACCAGGGCGGCG
>DMTA01000405.1:312-2978 GCA_003454835.1 Achromobacter sp.
GCTTCCTCGACCAGGGCGGCGTTCTGCTGGGTCACCGTGTCCATCTGCGAGACGGCCTGGTTCACCTGCCCGATGCCGGTCGATTGCTCTTCCGATGCGCCCGAGATCTCGCGCACCAGCGTCGCGACCTGGCGCACGCTGTCCACCACTTCGCGCATCGTGCGTCCGGCCTCGTCGACCTGACGCGAGCCGCCTTCGACGCGCGTCACGGATTCGTCGATCAAAGCCTTGATTTCCTTGGCCGCCACGGCGGAACGCTGCGCCAGCGTGCGCACTTCTCCCGCCACGACCGCGAAGCCACGGCCCTGCTCGCCCGCGCGCGCCGCTTCCACGGCGGCATTGAGCGCGAGAATGTTGGTCTGGAACGCGATACCGTCGATCACGCCCGTGATGTCGGCAATGCGGCGCGAACTGTCGGAGATCGCGCTCATGGTCTGCACCACGCCTTCGACAACCTCGCCGCCGCGCACGGCGACGTTCGACGCCTGGCTGACCAGGCGGTCGGCCTCGCTGGCGTTGTTGGCGTTCTGCTGCACCGTGCTGGTCAGCTCTTCCATCGAGGCCGCGGTTTCTTCAAGCGAGGAAGCCTGCTCTTCCGTGCGTTGCGACAGATCGGCGTTGCCCTGCGCGATCTGCGACGACGCCGAGGCGATGTTTTCACAACCGTCGCGCACGTCCTTGACGATGCGGGCCAGGCTTTCATTCATGGCCTTAAGTGCGCCCATCAGGTCGCCGGTCTCGTCGCGCGTGACCACGCGGATATCGGTGGTCAGGTCGCCCGCGGCCACCTGGCGTGCGGCCGATACGGCCTCGGTCAGCGGGCGAACGATGCCGCGCGTCACCAGCCAACCGAGCAGCATGCCGATCGCCACACCCGCGACAGCCAGCACAATCATGATCGCGCGGACGGTGCCATAAAGGTCCGTGCCTTCCTGTACCGAACGCTCGGCAGACTTTTCCTTGCTGATGGCCAGACTGGTCATCAGGTCGTCCAGCTTTTGCGACGCGACGATGACGCGCTTCTCGATCTCGGCCACGCGCGGATCGCTCTGTGTCAGCGGCTGCGACTTGGCCGCGTCGAAGAATGCCGCGGCCTCGCGCTTCCAGACCTGCTCGGTTTCCCTGAACTGCGCCAGCAGTTCGCGGGTCTGTGCTTCCTGGAAGTTCGCGGCTGCCTTCTCGCGCAGCACGTCCATGTTCTTGACCGCGTCGTCGAACTGCTTGCGCAGCGCCTGCCGGTCTGCCTCGGTCGACGCCGCCAGATATGCGTTGCGCGCACGTCCCGCGTAGATGAGGTTGATGTTGGCTTCCTTCAGATCCGAAATGCCGCGCAATTCGGTGTCGTAAAGCCTGTCATTCATTTCATTGATACGCGACAGCCCCCATACGCCGAAGGCCCCGATCGCACCACCTATCACCGCCACCAGCAAAAACGCGCCTGTCAGGCGAGCGCCGATGCGCATCCCCTTAAATAACCGCAACATGCTTCTCTTCCCTGTGTGTGCCCCGGCTTGTGGCGGCTTCGCCGCAGCCGTGCGCTCCGGGGTGCAGGCGCCGACCGGGGGCAACGATAGCGACGTTTGGCCTAGGGCTTACCCTGAAGAAAAGCCAATTCGCGCGTCAGTTTCGTGTAATGAACGCGACAATCGACAGGGTTTTCGAAACTGACTTTTTGCTGAACAAAAGAAAACCCCTCGCCAGGGCGAGGGGTTGTGTTTCCAGGCATGCGGCGCAAGGGCCGCCTGCGTGCCGGAACCGCCGGTCAGGCGAAGTTCTTGGCAGCGAAATCCCAGTTCACCAGGGCCCAGAAGTTTTCCAGGTACTTGGGACGCGCGTTGCGGTAGTCGATGTAGTACGCGTGTTCCCAGACATCACAGGTGAGCAGCGGCTTGTCGGCCGTCGTGAGCGGGGTGGCCGCGTTGCTGGTGTTGACGATGTCGACCGAACCGTCGGCCTTCTTGACCAGCCAGGTCCAGCCAGAACCGAAGTTGCCGGCAGCCGACTTGTTGAAGGCTTCCTTGAAGGCGTCGAAGCTGCCCCACTTGGCGTTGATGGCGTCAGCCAGGGCGCCCGTCGGTGCACCGCCGGCCTTGGGAGCCAGGCTGTTCCAGTAGAACGTGTGGTTCCAGATCTGGGCTGCGTTGTTGAAGATGCCGCCCGAGGACTTCTTCACGATGTCTTCCAGCGACAGCGTTTCGAATTCCGTACCCGGGATCAGGTTGTTCAGATTCGTGACGTACGTCTGGTGATGCTTGCCGTAGTGGAACTCCAGCGTTTCCTTGGAGATGTGCGGCGCCAGAGCGTCGAGTTCGTAAGGCAGGGGGGGAAGAGTATGTGCCATGTGATGGTTCCTTCTGTTGAGAGCACGATCAAGCCGGTCAATTGTATCGGCAACTCCTGAGGATACCGTGTTAACCCCGCGCTGGCGCGGGGTTAACACGCACATGCTTATGACCGCGCGTTGTTGCGCCCGCGCGAGGCGGCGCGCATCGCGTCACTTCATGTAGCGCAGCTCGCGGCCGCCGGCAGTCTCGACCAGCGCCCCGTCCTTCGCCATGACCAGAACTTTGTGCAGCGGCGCGCTGGCCGCCGCGTCGGGGACGTCGACGTCGATGCGCACGGCGCGGGTGGCGGGGTCGATGCCGGCGACGTCCACCTCGTGCCAA
>DMTA01000440.1 GCA_003454835.1 Achromobacter sp.
AGCGCCTTCGCGGCGCGCGGCGTGGCGTCCGCCTGACGGCCGTAGGGCGGGCAGCCTGACGACGGGCTGACCGCCGCGCGTCCGTTTCCGGGGCGCTCGCGGGCGGCCGGGCGCGGAAGCAGCGTATTATTTAGCGTTTTGCCGCCCACGCTAACAGCTACAGCCTGAGACAGATCATGCCGCACTACCGCTCCCGCACCTCGACCCACGGCCGCAACATGGCCGGCGCCCGCGCCTTGTGGCGCGCCACCGGCATGAAGGATGGCGACTTCGGCAAGCCGATCATCGCCGTGGTGAACTCGTTCACGCAGTTCGTTCCGGGCCACGTGCACCTGCGCGACCTGGGCGCGCTGGTGGCCAAGGAAATCGAAGCCGCCGGCGGTGTCGCCAAGGAATTCAACACGATCGCCGTGGACGACGGCATCGCCATGGGCCACGGCGGCATGCTGTATTCGCTGCCGTCGCGCGAACTGATCGCGGACTCGGTGGAATACATGGTCAACGCGCACTGCGCCGACGCCATGGTCTGCATCTCGAACTGCGACAAGATCACGCCGGGGATGCTGATGGCCGCCATGCGCCTGAACATCCCGGTCGTGTTCGTGTCGGGTGGTCCCATGGAAGCGGGCAAGGTCAAGTCGCCCACCGACGGCAAGGTCATCGCCAAGATCGACCTCGTCGACGCCATGATCAAGGCCGCCGACCCCAACGTGTCCGACGCCGAAGTGGCCGAAGTCGAACGCAGCGCCTGCCCCACGTGCGGCTCCTGTTCCGGCATGTTCACGGCCAACTCGATGAACTGCCTGACCGAGGCCATAGGCCTGGCGCTGCCCGGCAACGGCACCATCGTCGCCACGCACGCCTGGCGCAAGGGCCTGTTTGAACAAGCTGGCCGCCTGGTCGTGGACCTGTGCCGCCGCTACTACGTTGAAGAAGACGAATCCGTCCTGCCGCGCAACATCGCCACCAAGAGCGCGTTCCAGAACGCGATGGCGCTGGACGTGGCGATGGGCGGTTCGACCAACACCGTGCTGCACTTGCTGGCCGCGGCGCAGGAAGCCGGCGTGGATTTCACCATGGCCGACATCGACCGCATCTCGCGCAAGGTGCCGTGCCTGTGCAAGGCAGCGCCCGCCACCGACAAGTACCACATCGAAGACGTGCACCGCGCCGGCGGCATCCTGGGCATCCTGGGTGAACTGGCGCGTGCGGACCTGCTGGATCTGTCCTGCGGCAACGTGCACAGCGGCACGCTGGGCAACGCCATCCAGCAATGGGACGTGGCCGGCAACGCAAGCGAAGAAGCCAAAAAGTTCTACCGCGCAGCCCCCGGCGGCATCCCGACCACGGTCGCTTTCAGCCAGGACGCCACGTTCCTGACGCTGGACACGGACCGCAAGACGGGCTGCATCCGCAGCAAGGAAAGCGCCTATTCCAAGGACGGCGGCCTGGCCGTGCTGTACGGCAACCTCGCCGAGAAGGGGTGCATCGTCAAGACGGCCGGCGTGGACGAATCGCAGTGGGTCTTCACGGGCCGCGCGCGCGTCTTCGAAAGCCAGGACGACGCCGTCGAAGGCATCCTGGGCGACAAGGTCGTCGCCGGCGACGTGGTGGTGATCCGTTACGAAGGCCCCAAGGGCGGCCCCGGCATGCAGGAAATGCTGTATCCCACGTCCTACCTGAAGTCCAAGGGCCTGGGCAAGACCTGCGCACTCTTTACCGATGGCCGCTTCTCGGGTGGCTCGTCGGGCCTGGTGATCGGCCACGCCTCGCCGGAAGCGGCGGAAGGCGGCACGATCGGTCTGGTCGAAGAAGGCGACACGATCGAGATCGACATCCCGAACCGCAGGATGCACCTGGCCGTTTCCGACGAGGAACTGGCCCGCCGCCGCGCCGCCATGGACGCGCGCGCCGACGGCTGGGAGCCGGTGGGCCGCGAACGCGTGGTGTCGCAGGCGCTGCAGGCGTATGCGGCGCTGGCCACGTCGGCCGACCGCGGCGCGGTGCGCGATCTGTCGCAGCTCAAGCTGAAGGGCAAGCGCTGATCGGATGACGGCGGTTGTTTGAAAGGCGGCGCACTTGGTGCGCCGTTTTTTTCAGCTGACGATGTTCGATGCGCATCTTGCCGTTGCCCGCATCGGGAGGGGGAGGATCGATTACAGCTTGCGGTTTGTAATCTGGAAATACAGCTTATGGGTTGTATCCTAGGAATACAGCTTACGTTGCGTATTTCGTTTTTACAACCTAGAATCTGTAAACCTCACCTTCAAGGGTTGGCATGTCCGACTTCACCGTCCGCACGGCGGACCAGCTTCCCGCTTTGCTCCGGGCCTTCCGCAAACAGGCGGGCATGACCCAGGCTGAGGCTGCCCTGCGACTTGGCGTCACGCAGCAAACGCTGTCGGCGTTTGAGCGCAACGCTGGCAAGCTCGGCGCAGACAGACTGCTGGAGATTCTCGGCATCCTGGGCGTGGAAGTCGTGTTGCGGCAACGTGCAAAGTCCTCCGCGTCTGACTCATCGGTCACACCGGATTGGTAGCCATGGGCCGCCGCTCGCACCACCGCGCTCTGGATCTCTGGATGAACGGGGACTTCGTGGGCGTCTGGAGCGTCCAGCCCCAGATCGGCGAGACGCTCCAGTACGACGAGGCCTGGACCGCCTCCGGCCGGGGGCGGCCACTTTCGCTTTCGCTCCCCTTCACGCCGGGCAACCCGCCGCATCGCGGACCGGTCGTGCGCAGCTATTTCGAGAATCTGCTGCCCGACAGTCAAAACATTCGAGAACGCGTCGCGCGGCGGTTCCAGGCGGGTTCCACCGATGCATTCGCGTTGTTGGCCGAAGTTGGACGGGATTGTGTGGGCGCTGTTCAAGTCATGCCCCGCGGGGTCGCGCCTGACCCCGTGACGCAGGTCGACGCCATTGCGCTCAGCGATGCGCAAGTTGCCCAGGCGCTGCGCGGCACCCTGGCGCCCGCACCTTTGGGCGGGCGCAATGCGGACGACGATGACGGGTTCCGCATCTCGATCGCCGGGGCCCAGGAAAAGACGGCCATGCTGTGGCTCGATGGCCGTTGGTGCAGGCCTCACGGGGCCACGCCGACCACGCATATCTTCAAAATGCCGCTCGGCCTCGTCGGCAACCTGAAGTTCGACATGAGCCACTCGGTGGAGAACGAGTGGCTATGTTCCGAGATTCTCCATGCATACGGGCTGCCGGTGGCGCGCACCCAGCCGTTGATGTTCGAGGACATGAAGGTGCTGGCGGTCGAGCGGTTCGACCGACTGTGGTGGCGCAACGATGATGGCAAGCGGTGGCTGATCCGCCTGCCGCAGGAAGACATGTGCCAGGCGACGGGCACGCCGCCACATTTGAAATATGAATCCGACGGTGGACCGGGTATGCGCAGCATCATGAAGCTGCTGGCCACCTCGCGCGACCCCGATCGCGACCGGCGTACGTTCTTCCAATCGCAGGTCCTGTTCTGGATGCTGCGCGCCACGGATGGCCACGCGAAGAACTTCAGCATTTTTCTGCGACCCGGCGGCGCATACGAGCTCACGCCGTTGTACGACGTACTGTCTGCCTATCCCGTCATCGGTACGGGCGCAAACCAGTTGTCGCCGTTCAAGGCGCGCTTGGCCATGGCGGTGCGCACCAAGAACACCCATTGGCTCATGCGCGACATTATGCGGCGGCATTGGCTCGCCGTCGGTGCGGAACATGGTGTCGTGGCGCCGGACGGCCGGGGCGTGGAGACGGTGGTCGACGATCTGGTTTCGCGTACGCCACAAGTGGTGCGCGCGGTGCAAGACATTTTGCCGCCCGCGTTTCCCGAGCACGTGGCCGATACCATCCTCCAGGGCCTGCAGGCCGCGGCCGACAGACTGGCGGGTTAGCCCGAAGGAGTGCGAACCAATGTCCCTGAATTCCGACTCCTTGCGCCTGTTCCTTGGCGTGGTCGACGCCGGCTCCCTCAGCGCCGCCGCCGAAATGCTCGGCCAGACCGCATCGGGCGTCAGCCGTGGCCTGCATCGGCTTGAAGAGGACCTGGGCGTCACGCTGCTGAACCGCACCACACGCCGCATGGAGCTGACCGAAGAAGGCCGGCATTTTCTGCCGAAGGCACGGCAGATCGTGGCGGCGCTGGAAGAGGCCGAGGAGTGCATGCGCATGGTGCATCAGCGGCCAGCAGGCCGCCTGCGCGTGGATGCGTCGGTGCCGGTGATGCTGCACTGCGTGGTGCCGCACGTGGCCGAGTTCCGGCGCGCGTATCCGGAGATCTCGCTGGAACTGACCAGCAACGATCGCATCGTGGACCTGATGGAGCACCGCACCGACGTCGCGCTGCGCATGGGGCCGCTGACCGATTCCACGCTGCATGCGCGCGCACTGCGGCCGTCGCCGCGCTGGATGATGGCCAGTCCCGATTACATCGCTCGGCGCGGCACGCCGCGCACGGTGGGGGATCTGGCGGACCACGAATTGCTGGGATTCACCCAGCCGGAAAGCCTGAACCTCTGGCCATTGCGCCACGCGGGCGGATCAAGTTTTCAGGCGACCCCGACACTGGCGACCTCCAGCGGCGAGACACAGCGGCAACTGGCGCTGCGCGGCGTTGGCATTGCCTGCCTGTCGGACTTTGTCGTGCGCGAGGACATCGCTGCCGGCCGGCTGGTGAAGGTGCTGGAAAGCGAATACACCGATCACCTGCAGCCGATGCACGCGGTGTATCACCGCAACACGCAGCTATCGCGGCGCATTGCGTGCTTTCTGGATTTCTACGCGGGCAGGATTTGAGGTGATGCGCGGCGGAGTAATGCGCTGGTGTCTGACACCCGGTAATAGGCTCGTCAGCCTGAGCCAGTGGCGCCAGGGTGTCAGACACCCGAATTGTCCGTCCGCGCGGAAGAGCATTGGTCGGCGTTGCGCCGGTGTCTGACACCTATAAACGCAGATCTGCAGCGAAGGTGTCCGACACCCTCGGACCACTCACTGCTACGCGTGCAGCGCCCGTCCAAATGCCGCCAGCACCGATTCGTGCAGCGTTTCCGACAGCGTCGGGTGCGCGAACACGGTGTGCATCAGGTCCTCTTCGGTGGCCTCCAACGACGCCGCCACGCCATACCCCGTGATCAGCTCGGACGCCTCCGGGTGGATGATGTGCGCGCCCAGCAGTTCGCCCGACTTGGCGTCGAACACCGTCTTGACGAGCCCCTGGTCCTCGCCCATCGCGATCGCCTTACCGTTGCCGGCGAAGGTGAATTTGCCGATTCGGATCTCACCGCTGGTCTTCGTGGCGTGTTCACGCGCGCGGGCTTCGGTCATGCCGATGCTGGCAACTTGCGGGTAGGAATACGTGCAGGCGGGAATGCGGAGCGGATCGATGGCGTGCACAGGCAACCCGGCAATGGCTTCCACGCACAGCACGGCTTCGTGGCTGGCCTTGTGGGCGAGCCACGGCGCGCCGGCCACGTCGCCGATCGCGTAGACGCCGGGTTCGCCGGTGCGGCACAGGCCATCGGTGACGATGTGCGTCTTCTCCACTTTGACGCGGGTCTTTTCCAGTCCCAGATCCTCGACGTTGCCGACGATGCCGGCGGCGACGATGACGCGGTCGAATGTCTGTTCGATCTTTTTGCCGTCATGCTCCAACGTCACCTTGACGCCGTCGGCGGTGGTCGACGAGGCCGTCACCGCGCAACGGGTCAGCACGCGGATACCTTGCTTCTCAAAGGCCTTGCGCGCCAACTGTGAGATCTCGGCATCTTCCTGCGGCAGGATCTCCGGCGTCATGTCGATCAGCGTGACCTCGGCGCCCACCGCGCGATAGAAGCTGGCGAATTCGGCGCCGATGGCGCCCGCGCCCACGACCAGCAGCGACTTCGGGATTTCGGTGGGAACCAGCGCCTGCCGGTAGGCCCAGATCCGTTCGCCCACCGGCAGCGCCGGCAGGTCGCGGGCGCGGGCGCCGGTAGCCAGGATGATGTGCTTGGCCGACAACGCGGAGCCGTTGTCCAGTGCCAGCTTGCCGGACCCGGCAAGCCGGGCGCTGGCGGCAAACACCGTTACCCCGTTCTTCTTCATCAGGTGCGCCACGCCCTGGCCCAGCCGGCCGGCGACCTTGCGCGACCGGGCGACCATCGCGGCCAGATCGGGACGCGCCTCTGCCG
>DMTA01000144.1 GCA_003454835.1 Achromobacter sp.
CTGGGACTGGCCGCCCCCGCGGCGCTCGCCGCGGTCCAGGACGTCGCGGCTGGCGCCGATTCGGCCGGCCGCCCCTCACAGGCGTCAGATACCCGGACACCACCGGTGTCAGACACCCCGAGCCGCACGCGCAGCCTGACGCTGACGCTGATGAACGGAAAGGGCCACCCCGCCCCCGCGCCCAACATGCCGTACCGCGTTTTCGTGACTGGCTCGAACGACGAGATTCTCGATACGCCCTCCGGCGACGGCATCCTGCATGGCACCACCGATGCCGAAGGCCGCACGGCGCAGTTCCGGACCTCGCTGCCGCATACGGAAGACGACTTCACCCTGATCCGCCGCATCGGCGACGGCCCCTGGGGTCACTTCTTCCAGCTGCAGCGCAGCGGCAGCACCGAGCCCTTGCCCGCCTGGCCTTACATCATGACCATGCCCCAGCGCTGGGGCGAACAGTGGGTGGACCTGGGCTACACCACCCGGCAGGGTGCGACGGCCTACTTCAGCCACGACGTGCCGGCGGGTTCGGTGTCGCTGCACATCGACGCGGAGGTCACGCGCGACAGCAAGTGCTTTGCGGAGCTGGACGCCGTCAACCTCAAATTCGCGCAGAATGACGCGGACGGCGCCCGCACGCTGATCGGCGCCATGCGCTGCACCCGCAGCGTCGAGCAGAAGCTGGATCTGGCGCGGCTGCTTCTGGCCGCCGGCCAGACCGATCTGGCGCGCCACTGGCTGTTGCAGACGCGGCAGCGGCCGTTTCCGGACATGTTCAAGCCCGTCGAGCCGGCCGACCGGCGCAAGCGGCTGGAGGTGGAACGGCTGCTCGGCATGCCCGACCTGGTGCTGGAGGATTCGAACGCCTTGCAGGCCCTGCAATTGAAAACACGCGCCGCCAACGCAACGGATCTGGCGAACAACACCGCCTACTACCTCGCGGACTTTCCCGACTACCTGCCGCAAGCCGAGGAACAGGCCCGCCGCTCGCTGGCGCGCGTCGGCCCGCGTCCCTACAACCAGGGCACGCTGGGCTGGATTCTGGCCCTGCGCGGCCAGACCGGCGAAGGCCTGCGCCTGATGCACAGTGCCTACCGCGACCTGCCGCGCGACGAAGAGATGGTGGCCGACTACGGCCTTGCGCTGTGGCGCAGCGGTCAAACAGACCGGGCGACGCAGTTGTGGGACGAGGCGCAGCGCGAATGCGTCTGGGGCATGCGCATGCACGCGGCGCTGCGCGAGGCGGGATACCCGCACCCTTACTTTCAGCACGCGGATTCCGACGCGGTCAACGAATACCGCGCGCGCTGCGCAAAACCGCGGATCAAGACGAAGACCGCAGGCCTATAATCCGCGCATACGCTGCGAGCCACGCGTCTGCTGAGGGGCAGACGCAGGAGACCTCCATGACATCCACATTGAAGCGCCTGCTTTCTCTTCTCGCCGCCACCCTGCTTCTGGCCGGCTGCGGCGCCGGCCCCGGCGGCCCGCCGCACCCCGGCGCGGCCAATCCCTACAGTTCTGGCGGTTTTCATGACGCCGGACCCAACTATCCCGATACGGGGCGCTGAAGCCGACGCCCCCGCCTGAGGCGGGGCGTCGGACACCTCGCCTGCGCTGCGATGTCCTCAATCGCATAACAGCTTTGCGCGCGCGGGCCCCTCCCGCAGCGCCCGCCAACTCCTAGACTGCCTGCACATACCGCAGTCAAGGAGAAGGCTTTGCAGCCGCTGTTATCGAATCTCAAAGTGCTGGACCTGAGCCGCATCCTGGCCGGTCCCTGGGCCAGCCAGATCCTGGCCGACCTGGGCGCTGACGTCATCAAGGTCGAGCGGCCGGGCCAAGGCGACGACACCCGCTCCTGGGGGCCGCCCTTCCTGAAAGATGAAGACGGCCAGGACACCCGGGACGGCGCTTATTTCATTGCCACCAACCGCGGCAAGCGCTCAATCACGCTGGACCTGCAGACGCCCGAAGGCCAGGCGCTGGTCAAGGACCTGTGCCGCGACGCGGACGTGGTGCTGGAGAACTACAAGGTCGGCACGCTGGCGCGCATGGGGCTGGATTACGACGCGCTTTCCAAGATCAATCCGCGCCTGGTGTACTGCTCTGTCACCGGATTCGGGCAGACCGGACCGCGCGCCGCCGAACCCGCGTACGATTTCCTGATCCAGGCGATGGGCGGCCTGATGAGCGTCACGGGCGAACGCGACGACAGGCCCGGCGGCGGTCCTCAGAAAGTGGGTGTGCCGATCGTGGACCTGACCACCGGCGTGTATGCCGCGCTGGGCATCGTGGCCGCACTGCTGCGCCGCGCGCAGACCGGCAAGGGCGAATACATCGACGTCGCGATGCTGGACGTGCAGGTGGGCCTGCTGGCCAACCAGGCCATGAACTTCTTGCTGGGCAACAAGGTGCCGCGCCGCACCGGCACCGCACATCCGAACATCCAGCCGCAGCGCACGTTTGCCTGCGCGGATGGAGACATCGTCATCGTGGTGGGCAACGACGGGCAGTTCGCGACGCTGTGCGCGATGCTGGGCAAGCCCGAACTGGCGCAGGACGCGCGTTACATCACCAACAGCCAGCGCGTGCGCAATCAGGACACCCTGGATCCCATCCTGGACGCCATTTTCCTCACCCAGCCGCGCGCCCACTGGCTGGCAGCCCTGAAAAAAGCCGGCGTGCCGGCAGGCTCGATCAACACCGTTCCCGAAGTGTTCGAAGACCCCCAGGTCGTGCACCGCGGCATGCTGCGGCGCCTGCCGCATCCGGCCGCGGGCTCGGTGCCGCAGGTGATGAACCCCCTGCGTTTCGGCAGCGCCGCGCTGCGCGCCGACGCCGCGCCGCCGCTCCTGGGCCAGCACACCGCCGACGTACTGGCGGAGATGGGCCTGTCCGCCGAGCAGATCCAGGACTATCGCGACCGAAAGATCATCTGAACGACAAAGGAGAGAGAGACATGAGCATGCCGGAGAACCTGTCCGGGCCCTACACGGCGCTGGACGTCACAATCGCCGACGGCGTCGCCACCATCCTGCTGGCCAATCCGCCCGTGAACGCGCTCAGCACCGAGATGATGAACGAGCTGTGCTGGGTGCTGGACCGCATTTCCGAAACGCCCGAGGTGCGCGCGGTGGTGCTGTCAGGCCAGGGCAAGATCTTCTGCGCGGGCGCCGACCTGAAGAGCCGCGGCGAGACGATCAAGGGGCCGGGCGACCTGCCCCAGCATTCCCGTCGCACGCGAGAGTGCTTTCATGCGATCCGCGAATGCGCAAAGCCCGTGGTGGGCGCAATCAACGGCGCGGCGCTGGGCGCGGGACTCGCCATCGTGGCCTCATGCGACATCCTGATCGCCGCCTCGACGGCGGTCGTCGGATTGCCGGAGATCAACGTCGGACTGCTGGGCGGCGGCCGCCACGGCATGCGGCTCTTCGGTCACTCCCGCCTGCGCCGGATGATGCTGACCGGTCTGCGGGTCGACGGCGACGAGCTTTATCGCCTGGGCATTGTCGAAGCCTCCGTGCCCGCCGATGCATTGATGGACCGCGCCATGGAACTGGCGCGCGAGCTGGCCTCCAAAAGTCCGCTGGCGACCGTGCTGGCCAAGCAGACCCTCAACGCCATCGAAGACATGAGCCTGCGCGACGGCTACCGCTACGAGCAGGACATGACGGCGGCCATCGCCAAGACCGCGGATGCGCAGGAGGCGCTCCTCGCGTTCCTGGAAAAACGCGCGCCGGTGTTCCAGGGCAAATAAGGAGGGCGACATGAGCAGTGCATTGGAAGGCGTGAAGGTACTGGACCTGAGCCGCGTGTTTTCCGGGCCGTGGGCCGCGCAGATGCTGGCCGACTTCGGCGCCGAGGTCATCAAGGTGGAACGTCCCGGGCGCGGCGACGACGTGCGTCACCAGGGCTATCCCATGCCGGACCGCGACGGCAAGCCCAGCCGCGAAACCTCTTCCTTCGTCGCGATGAATCGCGGCAAGAAATCCCTGACGCTGGATATCTCGCGGCCAGAGGGCCAGGCGCTGGTGCGCCAGCTGGCTCGGAAGGCCGACATCGTCATCGAGAACTTCAAGGCGGGAGACCTTCGGCGCTACGGGCTGGACTACGCCTCGCTGTCGGCCCTGAACCCGCGGCTGGTGTATTGCTCGATCACCGGCTTCGGTCAGACCGGCCCCTACAGCCACCTGCCGGGCTACGACCCGATCTTCCAGTCCATGAGCGGCCTGATGAGCGTGACGGGCGTGCCGGACGGCGAGCCGGGCGCGGGGCCGGTCAAGGCCGGTTATTCCGTGTCCGATCTGACCGCGGGCTTTTACGCGGTGTCGGCCATCCTTGCCGCGCTGCGCCACCGCGACCAGATTTCGGGCGTGGGCCAGCACATCGATCTGGCGCTGCTCGATGCACAGATCGCTGCCATCTCGCACATCGGTATGAACTATCTGGCCAGCGGCAAACTGCCTGCCCGCATGGGCTCGGCCTCGCAGATCACCGCGCCCTTCCGCGCCTTTGCCTGCCGCGACGGGCACCTGATGGTGGCCGTGGGCAACGACTCGCAGTTCCGCAGCTTCTGCAACGTGATCGGATTGCCCGCGCTGGCGGACGACCCGCGCTTCGACACCAACCCCAAGCGCGCGGCTGCGCAGGCCGACCTGTCGCGGCTGATCGAGCCGGCGATGCGGGCGCGCACGGTCACCGACTGGAACGAGACCCTGGCGGCCGCGAACGTGCCCTGCGGTCCGATCTACACCATGGACCAGGTGTTCGAGGACCCGCAGGTGCGGCACCGCGAGGTGCTGGGCAGTGTCGAACACCCCGCGCTGGGCGCCATGCCCGTCGTCCGGAACCCGATTCACTTCTCCGCCACGCCCATCGCCATCGGCCTGCCGCCGCCCATGCTGGGCGAACATACGTCCGACATCCTGCGCGCCGAGCTGGGCCTGTCCGACGCGGCGATCAAACGCCTGCATGCCGAGGGCATCGTATGAACGCCATCGACCACGAACTGATTGAAGAAATCCGCGACAGCGCGCGCGACTTCCTGCAACGCCGCGACCAGCGGCAGCGCAAGCGCCGCACCCCGGGCGGCGAGCGCGCGTACTGGCAGGAGATTGCCGCGGTCGGCTGGCTGGGGATGAGCGTGCCGGAGGCGCTGGGCGGCCTGGGACTGGGCTGGCATGCAATGGCGGGCGTCCTGGAGGAAGCGGGCCGCGCCCAGCTCCCCGAACCGCTCGTCGGCGCAGGGGTGCTGAGCACGGCGCTGCTCGCACGCATCACGCCGGCGGGCGATACCGACGTCCGTGACCGGCTGCTGTCGGACGTGTGCAGTGGCGGGGGGGGGGGGGGGGGGGGGGGGCGGGAAAAGCCGGTGAAGTCCGCCTGGGGCCTGGTCATCGGT
>DMTA01000516.1 GCA_003454835.1 Achromobacter sp.
CTGGCGGCTTCCTGCTGCGACACTGCGGACTGCAGGCGCGAGCGGTTCTTGCCCCAGAAATCCAGCTCGTAGCTGAAGTCCAGCGCAAGCCGGTTGTCGCTGATCACGGAGCCGCCCAGCGGCGCCGGGTAGATGTAGTCCTTGGACAGGTGCTCGCGGTTAAGGGTGTAGCCCGCGTCCACGCGCGGCAGCAGCGGCGCGCGCGCGATGCCGACGGCGGCGTTGGCCTTGGCCAGACGCGCCTGCGCGGCGCTCATCGAGGGACTGTTGGCCAGCGCTTCGGTCATCAGCGCGTTCAGTTGCGGGTCGCCGTAGCGTTCCCACCATTGCGCGGCAGGCCATTCGGTGGCTTGACCGGTCAGCCCGAGCTTGGCGGCATCAAGCGCGGCGACGGGCTTGGGCGCCGGCTCCATCAGCGCGCAACCGGCGAGGGCGAGCACCAATGCGGTAGACAAAAGGCGTTTCATCCTGACTGTTAGCTGAAAGTAATTGATTGATCTGTATTTGCCTAGGCAACGATTATGCCAAATAAAAACCCCGGCTCCGGCACGGGGCGTGGGGGTCAGCGCTCGGCCGCGGAGCCGGAGGCGGACCCATTTGCAATCATCCGGCGCATGAAGTGCATGAGCTGAGTGACCTCGTCGGTCGAGAAGCCGCGCAGATGATGATTGAGCGCGCGGGCAATGTTGGCGGGGATTTCGCGGGCCTTGGCCTCGCCCAGTTCGGTGAGTTCGATCTTGACGACGCGCCGGTCTTCCTGGCTGCGGTTCCGGCGCAGGAGCCCCTTGGCTTCCAGGCGATCCAACGCGCGGGTCATGGCGCCGGTGTCCATGTCGTTGAGCCGCGCCAGTTCGGCGGGCGTGTCCGCTCGGCCCAGGAACACCATGGCCAGCGGGCGCCACTGCATGGCGGTGAGATCAAGCGGCGCCATCTCCTGGTCCAGCATCCGGGTCAGGGAGTGGTAGGCCAGCTTGATGAGGTAGCCTGCATTGTCTTCGGCCATGCAACGCGTGTCGTTGCGGTAATGGACGGGGGCGTCGGGCGACTCGGAGGATACGGGCGTGGGCAGGGAAGGCGCGGCAGTCATGCGGCGCATTTTACTGCCTAGTCAGTTATTGTCAAGGCTGTATCTTTGGCGCCGGTTCGGCGGCCGGCGCCTGCTTACGCAGGCCGGACCAGACGATAGCGGCCACGATCAGCGCCGCGCCGGCCAGCATGCGCGGCGTCGGCTCCTGGCTGAACAGCACCCAGGCGAAGGCAATGGCGTAGACCGGTTCCAGCGCAATCACCAGCCCCGCGCTGCGGGCGTTCAGCCGGGTCAGGCTGGACACGAACAGGTAGTGGGACAGTCCGGTGCAGAAGACGCCCAGCAGCGCGAGCCAGAACCAGTCCAGCGCGGGCAGGGCAGGCAGCTGGCCCACGGCAAAAGGCACCATCACCAGCGCCACCACCACGTTCTGCCAGCAGGCCACCTGCATCGGGTCCATGCCGGAGGCGGATCGGCGGTTGCTCAAGGCCAGCAGGGCAAAGCTCAGGCCGGAAAGCAGACCCCACGCCAGCCCGATGGTGCCCTGGTCGGCCAGATCGAACGAGGGCGTGACGAGCACCAGGCCCGCGGTCACCAGGCCCAGCAGCAGCCATTCGGCCAGCCGGACGCGCTCGCGGAAGATGAGGCCTTCGAACAGGGTGATGAAGGCGGGGAAGCTGGCAAAGCCGAGCGTCGCGATGGCAATGCCGCCCACTTTCACAGAGATGAAGAAGGTGACCCAATGTGCCGCGAGCAGCGCGCCCGCGAGCACCAGCACGAACAGCTGCGCCGGGGTCAGCACGCCTAGCAGCGGCTTGCGGCGCATGCGCGCGAAGATGCCCAGCGCCACGACCGCGAATATGGCCCGTCCCATCGTGATGACCGCGGCGCTGGCCTGGATCAGTTCGCCGAACACGCCGGTCAGGCCGAAAAGCACGGCGGCAATATGGATATAGGTAAGGGCGCGTTGTCGGGTCATGCTGCGAAGGAAGCGGTTTGCATCAGAGAAGGCGTGCAATTATTTTTGCGGTGAACTTAAAATCATCGCATGAATCGTATTGCCAAGCTTACGGCGCTGCCGCTGGCCTCCAGCCGCGCCGCCGGGATCGCCATGGCGGTGCTTGGCGCGATCCTCTTTTCCGCCAAGGCCATCGTCGTCAAGTTCACCTACCGCTACGGAATCGACGCGGTCACGCTGATCGCGTTCCGCATGCTGTTCGCGATGCCGTTCTTCGCAGTCGTGGCGTGGCACCAGTCGCGCCGCGCGGCCCGGGGCGAAATCGTGGTGATGACCACCAAGGAACGTCTGCAGGTGTGCGTGCTTGGCCTCCTGGGCTATTACCTGTCCAGCTTCCTGGACTTTCTGGGGTTGCGCTACATCACCGCAAGCCTCGAACGCCTGATCCTCTTCTTGTCTCCCTCGCTCGTCGTGCTGCTGTCGGCCCTCTGGTTCAAGCGTCCGATCGAGCGTCGGCAATGGCTGGCCATGGTGCTGTCGTACGCCGGCGTGGTGCTGGTGTTTGCGCACGACCTGTCCTTCGGCGGGGGCGGCGAGGTGCTGTTAGGGTCTTTGTTCGTTTTCGGCTCGGCCGCAAGCTATTCTGTGTACCTGATTTGTTCCGGGGAATTGATCAAGCGGATCGGCCCGACGCGGCTGGTGGCGTATGCCATGCTCGTGTCGTGCGTGGCTTGCATCATCCAGTTCTTTATCGTGCATCCGCCGTCGATGCTGATCCAGCCGGCCGCGGTCTACGGTTACTCCATTATTCACGCCACCCTGAACACGGTGGTGCCGGTGTTCATGCTGATGTGGGCGGTGTCGCTGATCGGCGCGCCGACCGCGTCGCTGCTGGGCATGGTGGGACCGGTGTCGGTGCTGTTCCTGGCCTCGTGGTTCCTGGACGAGCCCATCACCGTGTGGCAGATGGGCGGAACCGTCCTGGTGTTGGCGGGGGTGTTTGCGTTGATGGGCGGCGGCGCCATGCGCACGCCTTCCGGGCAGGACGACAGGCAATCCGCGCGGTGAAGTCTGCATTTTTGGTCAATTCGCATTATTTCCAATGAAAGGAGGCCAGCATGGCCAGCAATCTCGTCAAGGCAATTCGTATCGAGCAGCACGGTGGTCCCGAAGTCCTGAAGCTGGTTGAGGTGGAAGTGCCGCCGCCGGCCGCCAACGAGGTCACGATCGAGCAGCACGCCGCCGGTCTGAACTTCATCGATATCTATTTCCGCACGGGCTTGTATCCGCATCCGCTGCCGCATGGCCTGGGTTTTGAAGGCGCCGGCGTGGTGACCGCCGTGGGCGCCGACGTCAAGCACCTGAAGAAGGGCGACCGCGTGGCCTACGGCCAAAGCCCGATCGGCGCGTATGCCAAGGCGCGCAACGTGCCGGCCCTGCAGGTCGTGAAGGTGCCCAAGGGCATCGGATTCGACGAAGCGGCTGCCCTGATGCTCAAGGGCCTGACCGTGCAATACCTGTTCCGCCAGACTTACCGCCTGCAAGGCGGCGAAACCATCCTGTTCCATGCCGCTGCCGGCGGCGTCGGGCTGATCGCGTGCCAATGGGCCAAGGCGCTGGGCGTCAAGCTGATCGGCACGGTGTCCAGCCCCGAAAAGGCGGCGCTGGCGCGCGAGAACGGCGCCTGGGAAACCATTGATTATTCGCGTGAAAACGTGGTCGAACGCGTGCTGGAACTGACGGGCGGCAAGAAGGTGCCCGTGGTGTACGACGGTGTTGGCAAGGACACGTGGGAAACCTCGCTGGACTGCATCGAGCCGCGCGGTTTGATGGTCAGTTTCGGCAATGCGTCCGGTCCCGTGGCGGGCGTGAACCTGGCCGTCCTGAACCAGAAGGGCAGCCTGTACGTGACGCGTCCCTCGCTGGGCATCCACGTGAATACGCTGGAAAAGCTGCAGTCGGCTTCCGAAGAGCTGTTCGACCTGGTGCTCAAGAAGAAGATCAAGGTCCGCATCGACCAGCGCTACACGCTGGAGCAGGCGGGCGAGGCGCAGACGGCGCTGGCTTCGCGCAAGACGACGGGCGCGACGGTGCTGACGCTGGACTGATCGCGGCACAAAGCATTGCGGCGCCCCGTGGGGCGCCGCAGCGGGCCTGGAGGACGCGCGATGCGCGGACTGCCAGGCTTTTTTCATGGGCGGCGCGGAGCGCGCCGCCCGCTGATCAGAGATTTTCTTCGTTGATCAGGTCTTCCTTGCCGTAGAACTTGACGCCGATGTGGATGCGTTCGCGGCCTTGCGAGCGGCGATGGCGATTGGTGTCGCGCAGCGAGTAGACGCAGCCGCAGTATTCCTGCTGGTAGAAGTTCTCGCGCTTGCTGATTTCGATCATGCGCGCGGAACCGCCGCCCTTGCGCCAGTTGTAGGTCCAGTAGATCAGATCGTCGTAGCGGGCGGCGGCGCGTTCGCCGCAGCCGTTGATCTGATTCATGTCCTTCCAGCGCGATATTCCGAGCGAGCTGGTGATGGTGTCAAAGCCATGCTCGTGGGCGTAGAGCGCGGTGCGCTCAAAGCGCATGTCGAAGCAGGCCGTGCAACGCTCGCCGCGCTCGGGGGCGTCTTCCATGCCCTTGACGCGCTCGAACCAGTTGTCCATGTCGTAGTCGGCGTCGATGAATTCGATGCCGTGCTGCTCGGCAAAGCGGATGTTCTCCTGCTTGCGGATTTCGTACTCTTTGACCGGATGGATGTTCGGGTTGTAGAAGTAGATCGCGTAATCGATCCCGGAGGCCGTCATGGCCTCCATGACCTCGCCGGAACAGGGCGCGCAGCACGAATGCATCAGCACCTTGCTGCGGCCGACGGGCAGGTCGAGTTTGGGGCGGACGAGTTCAGACATGGCGGACAGGCAAAAGCGGAAAAACCCTTATTTTACGACGAGTTGCCATCAGCCCAGCACCGTCGTCCAGAGTTCGCGGACCGCGGCCCGTTCCGCCTGGAGCTGATCGGGCGCCACGCGGGCCTTTTCCACGCCCTGCAGGCGCAATTGGTGCTGGACGCGCCGCAGCGTGCGGTAGGCGTCGCCCGACCGCGCCGCCAGGTCCGGCGGGATCAGCCCGGCT
>DMTA01000082.1 GCA_003454835.1 Achromobacter sp.
GGTCGCCGACCGTGAAGGCGCCCAGGTATTGCGAGCCCATCGACAGCTTGCGCAGGCGCCCCACCGGAATGTCCAGCGTGCCGGTGACGGCCACGGGCGTCAGCGCGGAAACGGTGGCTTCCTTGGTGTTGGGAACAACCTTGGCCCACTGCGTGCCCTGCGCGATAAGGGCTTCGATCTCGTCCAGCGGCACGTCGCGCTTGAGCTTGATGGTCAGGGCCTGGCTGTGGCAGCGCATGGCGCCGATGCGCACGCACAGGCCGTCGATCGGGGTGGGCGCCGTGCCGAAGGCAGCGCCGCGGCCCAGGATCTTGTTGGTTTCGACTTCGCCCTTCCACTCTTCCTTGGACATCCCGTTGCCCAGGTCCTTGTCGATCCAGGGAATCAGGTTGCCGCCGAGGGGCACGCCGAAGTGTTCGTGGGGCAGCGCATCGTCCTTCTGCTTGGCCAGGACGCCGCGGTCGATTTCCAGGATGGCCGAGGCCGGGTCGTCCAGCAGGGACTTGACCGNNAACGGTGCAGTTGCCGCCGACGAAGTTGCGCACGCCGCGCTTGAGCGCCGCGTCGATCACCGGGCGGTTGACCGGGTCCAGCACGATGATGGCGTCGTCGGCCATGCGCAGGGTGCTGGCCGCGTCGATCCAGATGCCGTTCCAGCCCGCGCCGCGCAGCTTGGGATAGACCTCGGACGTGTAGTCGCCGCCTTGCGCCGTCACGATGATCGGCAGTTTTTTCAGAGCGTCAATGTTGTAGGCGTCTTGCAGCGGACCTGCGCCAGTCGCCCAAGTGGGCGCGGCGCCGCCAGCGTTGCTGGTGGAGAAAAACACCGGTTCGATCAGTGCGAAGTCGTTCTCGTCGCGCATGCGTTGCATGAGCACCGAGCCGACCATACCGCGCCAGCCGACAAGGCCTACTGCTTGATTCATTTCAATCGCTCTTTAAAGGGGGTGACAAGATTAGGAGGGTGAAATTTCGTGCAATTCAACAATTTATCAGAATGCACGCGGGGATGTTGCACTGCAGCTGGAAAAAAACGGGGCCACACCTGCGGAAAGGCAATCCGGCACCAGGCGGAAACAGCGCTGAAGGGAATCTCAAAACACAAGGGGGCCACCCGCCGGGCGGCCCCTCTATTTAGGTAACGCAAGTCGCTGGAACAAGACGCCTAGGGTTGAACGCATCCGGCAGAGCCGCCTTGCGGCGACTCCGGGAAGCTTCCGATCAGGCCAGCGCCTTCAGAACGGCGTCGCCCATGCCGACGGTGCTGACTTTCGTCGTGCCGGGTTCGAAGATGTCGGCGGTGCGCAGGCCGCTGGCCAGCACGCTGCGAACGGCCGCTTCGATGCGGTCCGCCTGCGGCGCCAGGTTCAGCGAATAGCGCAGCAACATGGCCGCCGACAGGATCGTCGCCAGCGGGTTGGCGATGCCCTGCCCCGCGATGTCCGGCGCCGAACCGTGACTGGGCTCGTACAGGCCCTGACCGCCGGCGTTCAGCGAGGCCGACGGCAGCATGCCGATGGAACCCGTCAGCATGGCTGCCTCATCGGAGAGGATGTCGCCAAACAGGTTGCCGGTGACGATGACGTCAAACTGGCGCGGGTTGCGCACCAGCTGCATGGCCGCGTTGTCGACATACATGTGCGACAGCTCCACGTCCGGATACTCGCGCGCCACTTCGATCACGATGTCGCGCCAGAACTGCGAGGTCTCGAGCACGTTGGCCTTGTCGACGCTGCACAGTTTCTTATTGCGCTTCTGCGCCGATTCGAAGCCGATGCGCGCGATGCGGCGCACTTCGGACTCGGCATAGCGCATGGTGTCGTAGCCTTCGCGCTCGCCGGTGAAGGCGCCGTCCGGCGCCGAACGCACGCCGCGCGGCGTGCCGAAATAGATGTCGCCGGTGAGTTCGCGGATGATCAGGATGTCCAGACCGGACACGATCTCGGGCTTGAGCGACGAGGCGCTGGCCAGTTCCGGATACAGGATGGCCGGACGCAGGTTGGCGAACAGGCCCAGCGCCTTGCGCAGGCCCAGAATGGCCTGTTCCGGACGGAATTCGCGCGGCAGCGTGTCGTACTTCCAGTCGCCGACCGCGCCGAACAGCACGGCATGCGATTCCTTGGCCAGGTTCAGCGTGGCGGGCGGCAGCGGGTGCTCGAACTTGTCGAAAGCGGCGCCGCCGACCGGCTGCTCTTTGATGTCGAAGGGCACATCCAGCGCCTTCAGGACGCGCACGGCCTGTTCGACGATTTCGGGGCCGATGCCGTCACCCGGCAAGACTGCGATGTTGTGGGTCATTGAATAGCGATCCTGTGTCGATGGTTTGATCAGGCGATGGGGCGGCTTTCGAGCCACGGATGGCGAGCCAGGCGCTCGGCCTCGAAGGCGCGGATCTTGTCCGAATGGCGCAGCGTCAGGCCGATGTCGTCAAAGCCGTTCAAGAGGCAATACTTGCGGAAGGGTTCGATGTCGAAACCCATGGCGCGGCCGTCCGCGGCGATCACGACCTGGCGGTCCAGATCGATGTTCAGCTTGTAGTTCGGGAACGCCTTCACTTCGTCGAAGAGACGCGCCACTTCCAGCTCGGACAGCACGATCGGCAAGAGGCCGTTCTTGAAGCTGTTGTTGAAGAAGATGTCGGCGTACGACGGCGCGATGATGGCGCGGAAGCCGAACTGCGTCAGCGCCCAGGGCGCGTGCTCGCGGCTGGAACCGCAACCGAAGTTCTTGCGGGCCAGGAGGACCGAAGCGCCCTGGTAACGCGGCTGGTTCAGCACGAAATCCGGATTGAGCGGACGCTTGCTGTTGTCCATGCCCGGTTCGCCGTGATCCAGATAGCGCAGCTCGTCAAACAGATTGGGGCCGAAGCCCGTGCGCTTGATGGACTTGAGGAACTGCTTGGGGATGATGAGGTCCGTGTCGACGTTTTCGCGGTCGAGCGGCGCCACCAGGCCTTCGTGAGTGGTAAATGCTTGCATGATGTCTACTCGGTGCTTGACGCTTAACGGAACGTGCGAACGTCGACGAAATGGCCGGCGACGGCCGCGGCGGCGGCCATGGCAGGGCTTACCAGGTGCGTGCGGCCGCCCTGCCCTTGCCGGCCCTCGAAGTTGCGGTTCGAGGTCGAGGCGCAACGTTCGCCCGGTTCGAGGCGGTCGGCGTTCATGGCCAGACACATCGAACAGCCCGGTTCGCGCCATTCAAAGCCGGCTTCAATGAAGATCTTGTCCAGGCCTTCGCGTTCAGCCTGCTGCTTGACCAGACCCGAGCCCGGCACCACCATCGCCTGGCGCACATTGGAAGCCACGCGCTTGCCGCGCGCCACGACGGCCGCCGCGCGCAAGTCTTCGATGCGCGAGTTCGTGCACGACCCGATGAACACACGATCCACGCGGATGTCGGTCAGCGGGGTGTTGGGCTTCAGACCCATGTATTCCAGCGCGCGCTCCATGCCGCTGCGGCGCACGTCGTCTTTTTCACGGTCGGGGTCCGGCACGCGGGAATCCACCGGCAGCACCATTTCGGGCGACGTGCCCCAGGTGACCTGCGGCTTGATGTCGCGCGCGTTGACTTCGACCACGGTGTCGAACTTGGCGCCTTCGTCGGTGTGCAGCGTGCGCCAATACTTGACTGCCTGGTCCCACACGACGCCGGCGGGCGCGAACGGACGGCCACGGAAGTAGTCGATGGTCTTGTCGTCGACGGCGACCATGCCGGAACGGGCGCCGGCTTCGATCGCCATGTTGCAGACGGTCATGCGGCCCTCGACGGAAAGCGCGCGAATCGTGCTGCCGGCGAACTCGATGGCGTGACCCGTACCTCCGGCAGTCCCGATGATGCCGATGATGTGCAGCACCACGTCCTTGGCCGTACAGCCGAACGGCAGCTCGCCGTCGACCTTGATGAGCATGCTCTTGGCTTTCTTCATGAGCAGCGTCTGCGTGGCCAGCACGTGCTCGACTTCGGACGTGCCGATGCCGAAAGCCAGCGCACCCAGCGCGCCGTGCGTGCTGGTGTGCGAGTCGCCACAGACGACGGTCATGCCCGGCAGGGTGGCGCCCTGCTCCGGTCCGATCACGTGGACGATGCCCTGACGCAGATCGTTCATGCGGAATTCGGTGATGCCGTACTTGCCGCAGTTGGCATCCAGCGTGTCCACCTGCAGACGAGAGATCGGGTCGTCGATGCCCTGGGCGCGGTTCATCGTGGGCACGTTGTGGTCGGCCACGGCCAGGTTGGCGCCGGTGCGCCACGGCTTGCGGCCGGCGATCGTCAGCCCCTCGAACGCCTGCGGGCTGGTGACCTCGTGCAACAGGTGGCGGTCGATATAGAGCAGACAGGTGCCGTCTGTTTCCTGATGGACGATGTGGGCGTCCCAGAGTTTGTCGTAAAGGGTTTGGGCCATGGATGCGCTCTGCAAATAGACAATCCGGCTTGAGTCCGGCGCGATGGGTAAAACGCTTCCCTGCCGCGCCGGCTGCTGCGGCATGAAAGGGATTATGCCCAGCCACCAAACCTAGTACAAGCACACCTTATATACCAGTACTACCACTACCATGCTGACCTCCCGACCAAGGGGAACGCGCCCAGCATGTCAACTTGTTACATAACAGATAAAACACGCGCCCATATTTGCTACCGATACAAATTGGTAAACAAAATAGATACAGAACTCTCAAATAGATATAATCGCCACACACCCCGAAAGTGATGCCTTCGAAATAATACGTAATAATCCGTATTAATAGAAATAAACAACTTTCGGTTAGAAGAGGTTCGTGCAAATTCGAAGAAGTAGTTAGATGTTGCGCGAAATTCACATTATGGACCGCCGGCAACATTCCTCAAGAATTAACAAATCTTGACTCGCCAAAGCTGACATTTACATACAACATGGCGGCCATTCAATCTCAACTTGACTCGCGAATAATCACTATGGCTTCGTTTTTGCTCAAAAGCACGACCTCGGTCCTTGCCCTTGCATTTGCCCCTGCCGTTTTTGCACAGTCCGCGACGCCCGTCGCTGCCGCACCCGCCGGGCAACCGCAAGTGACGTTGAATCAGATCGTCGAGCAGACCCTGCTCAGTAATCCTGAAATCCAGGCCAAGTACCACGACTTCCAGGCGTCCCTGGAAGGCCAGGCCGTCGCCCGTGCCGCCTACTTCCCGCAGATCAATGCGCAGGGTTACCTGGGCCGCGAATGGCGCAACAACGTGCCTGGCGTCGGCTCGCAGAGCTGGAACCGCCCCGGCTGGAGCGTCGAACTGCGCCAGCTGATTTTTGATGGCTTCCGCACCACCAACGACGTCAAGCAGGCCGGTTTCGACAAGCTGGCGCGTTTCTATGACGTGCTCGCCACCAGCGACAACACCGCCTTCACGGCCGTGCAGGCGTACATCGACCTGCAGCGCTACCGCGACATGGAGCTGCTGGCCCGCCAGAACTACTCGCTGCACGAAAACACCCTCAAGCAGATCGGCGAGCGCACGGAATCCGGCGTCGGCCGGCGCGTCGACCTGGAACAGGCCGGCGGCCGTCTGTCGCTGGCCCAGACCAACCTGATGACCGAAACGGCCAACCTGCTGGACGTGCAACAACGCTTCCAGCGCGTGACCGGGGCATTCCCGCCTGAATCGATGCTGCCGGCGCCCGACATCGCCGACAAGCTGCCCAAGGCGCCGGGCAATTTCAATGAATCGCTGCGCCGCAACCCCAGCTTCCTGTCCAAGCAGGCCGGCCTGCAGGCCGCGCAGGCGGGTGTGCAGTCGTCCAAGGGCGCGTTCTCGCCGAAGTTTGAATTCGTCGCCAACACGGGACGCGATCAGAACGATCCGACCCCGCAAAGCCGCGACATCCAGAGCTCCAGCGTCCAGGTCGTGATGAGCTACAACCTGTACCGCGGCGGTGCTGACTCCGCCCGCGTGCGCCAGACGGCCAACCAGTCCTATGCCGCCCGCGACATCCGCGACTACACCTGCCGCAACGTTCAGCAGGACCTGGCCGTGGCCTGGAACAACATCACCAGCCTGAGCCAGAAGCTGCCCTTCCTGCGGGACCACGAGGTGGCCACCACCAAGGTGCGTGATGCGTACGCGCAACAGTTCCAGATTGGCCAGCGCTCTCTGCTGGACCTGCTGGACACGGAAAATGAACTGTTCGAATCGCGCCGTGCGCTGACCAATGCCATTTATGATCTGCGTCTTGCGCAGTACCGCTGGCTGGCTCTGTCCCACACCCTGCTGCCGGCGCTGTCGCTGCAACCCGCGCGCAATGAGATGCCCGAGGAAAACGGCAAGCTGGAAGTGTCGGACGAAGTGATCAAGCTGTGCAATTCGACCGTTCCGGATACCGCGCGACTGGCTCCCGTGCGCGTGCATTACAACGAAGGCACCCTGCCCCCCACGCTGGTGCCGGTGAACGCGCCTGCCGCCCGGCCCTGACCGGAGCAGCCGCAAGGAGGCCCAATGGCAAACAAGGGCAGTGATTTCTCGCAGTTGGACGCGGACTTTGTCCGCGTCCTTGAAGACTTAATTGACGCGTTGATCGCCAACGGCACCTTGCGGATGACAGACCTGCCTGTCCAGGCCCAGCAAAAGCTCTCGCAGCGCAAGCAGCAGCGTGCGCGTCTCTCGGAACACCTCGACCTGTTGGATGACGAAGATGGACAAGTTATCTGAGAAGGCCGCCCGGGATTGGCGCGCTGATGCCCGCGCCGCGCACGACGATCCGCTGCTCGATTGCCTGGTGGAAATCACCCGCCTGCATGGCGTGACGGCCACCGCGCAAGCCTTGTCCTCGGGCCTGCCCCTCGAAGAACACCGCCTCACGCCCGCATTGCTGCCTCGCGCGGCCGCGCGGGCGCAGCTGTCGGCACGCGTGGTCAAGCGCACGCTGGATGACATCTCGCAGGACCTCCTGCCGGCCATCCTGCTGCTCAAGGGTGAGCGCGCGTGCCTGCTGCTCAAGAAGGACGGCGGCAAATTCGTGGTCAGCCACCCCGAACTGGGCGGCAGCTCCTTCGAAATGGATCCGGCCGAACTGGCCGAGCAGTACAGCGGGCTGGTGTGCTTCGTCCGCCCGCAATTCCGCTTCGACGCCCGCGCCCCGGAAGTCGCCAAAGTGCGCGAGCGCCACTGGTTCTGGGCCGCCATCATGGAGAACCGCCGGCTGTACCGCGACGCCCTCGTCGCGGCGCTGCTGATCAACGTGTTCGCCATGGCGATGCCGCTCTTCACCATGAACGTGTACGACCGCGTGGTGCCGAACAACGCCGTCGAGACGCTGTGGGTGCTGGCCATCGGCATCACGCTGGTGGTGATCTTCAACATGATCCTGAGCACCGCGCGGTCCCACGTGGTGGACAGCGCCAGCAAACGGGTCGACGTGCGCCTTTCCGCGCAGATCATGGAACGCGTGCTGGACCTGCGCCTGGAAGGCCGCCCGGTCTCGGTCGGCTCTTTTGCCGCCAACCTGCGCTCGTTCGAATCCATCCGCGACTTCATCGCCTCGGCCACTATCACCACGCTGGTCGACCTGCCCTTCATCCTGCTGTTCCTGGCCGCCCTGGCCTGGATTTCGCCGTGGATGATCCTGCCGCCGCTGGTCGCGATCGTACTGATCCTGCTGGTGTCGCTGGCCGCGCAGGCGCGCATGGAAGCGCTGACGATGGCTTCGTTCCAGGCTTCGTCACAACGCAACGCCACGCTGGTCGAAGCGCTGACCGGCCTGGAGGCCGTCAAGACGCTGAACGCCCAGGGCGCGATCCAGCGCAACTGGGAGCGCGCCACCGAATTCATCGCGCAGACGGGCGGCAAACTCAAGCTGATCTCCTCCTCCACGGTGGGCTTCGTGCAGGCGGTGCAGCAGCTTGTCTCGATTTCCGTCGTGATCATCGGCGTGTATCTGGCCCAGGAATCGGCGCTGTCGATGGGCGGCATCATTGCCGCCTCCATGATCGCCGGCCGCTGCCTCGCGCCACTGGGCCAGGTCGCGGGCCTGCTGATGCAGTACCAGAACGCGCGCACGTCGCTCGGTTCCATCGACAACTACATGAAGATGCCGATCGAGCGTCCGGCCGAAGCCGAGTTCCTGCATCGCCCCGTGTTCCACGGCGGCCTGGAATTCCGCGACGTGACCTTCGCCTATCCCGGCAGCACGCAGCCCGTGCTCAAGAAGGTGTCGTTCAAGCTCAAGCCCGGCGAGAAGGTCGGCATCATCGGCCGCATCGGCTCGGGCAAGACGACGCTCGAAAAGCTGGCGCTGTCTCTGTACCAGCCCACCGAAGGCGCCGTGCTGCTGGACGGCGTGGACGTGCGTCAGATCGACCCGGCCGACGTGCGCCGGGCCATCGGTCACGTTCCGCAGGATCCCCTGCTGTTTTACGGCAGCCTCAAGCACAACCTGGCGATGGGCGCGCCCTACGCCGACGACGCCAGCATCCTGGCGGCGGCCAACATGGCCGGCGTGACCGAGTTCGCCAACCTGCACCCCAATGGTTTCGACATGATCATCGGCGAGCGCGGCGAATCGCTCTCCGGCGGCCAGCGCCAGTCGGTGGCCGTGGCCCGCGCGCTGATCAACGATCCGCCGATCCTGCTGCTGGACGAGCCCAGCAGCAACATGGACCACCAGAGCGAAGCCCAGCTTCGCAAGCGTCTGGGTGAAGCCAGCGCGACCAAGACGATCCTGCTGGTGACGCACCGCACCGCGCTCCTTGAACTGGTCGACCGCCTGATCGTGATCGACAACGGCCATATCGTGGCCGACGGTCCGAAGGAACAAGTTGTCGAAGCCCTGCGTCAAGGACGCGTTGGACGCGGAAGCTGAGAAGACCATGCTGAACAATCCTGGAGCCCCCAAGCACGGTTTCTTTGGCAACCTGCTGCGCGCCCCGCGCAACCTTTTCGTCTTCTTCTTCGATCGCCTGCTGGACGGCGCCGAGAAAGGCAAGCCCGCCCAGCGGTCGGACTACATCGGCAACGCCGAATGGGTCATCCACGAGTCCCAGGCGCGCGGCTCGCGCATCCTGCTGTGGACCTCGCTGCTGGCCACGATGGGCCTGCTCATCTGGGCCGGCTTTGGCAGCATCGACGAAGTGGTCCGCGGCGAAGGCAAGGTCGTGCCTTCACGCCAGGTGCAGATCATCCAGAGCCTGGACGGCGGTATCGTCCAGGAAATCCTGGTGCGCCCCGGCCAGGAAGTCGAGGCCGGCGAAATTCTGCTGAAGATCGACTCCACCCGCTTTACCTCGTCGCTGGGGGAGAACAACGCGGAGTACCTGTCGCTCCTGGCTAAGTCGGCCCGCCTGAAGGCGCTGGCCACGGGCGAGCCCTTCGTCACACCCGAGGAAGTGCTCAAGCAGGCGCCCGGCCTGGGCGAGATGGAGCGCAACGCCTTCCAGGCACGCAACACGGAGCTGAACGCGACCGTCAACGTGGCCCGCGAACAGCTCAAGCAACGCCAGGAAGACCTGCGCGAAACCATCGCCAAGCGCGACCAGGCCTCGGCAAGCTGCGGGCTGACTTCCCGCGAACTGCAGGTGACCCGTCCGCTGCTCAAGAGCGGCGCCGTGTCCGAGGTCGACCTTCTGCGTCTGCAACGCGATGTCGCCCGCTATTGCGGCGAGCAGAAAGGCGCCGAGGCGCAGATCGACCGCTTTCAGGCCTCCATCAAAGAAGCCGAGAGCAAGATCCAGGAAGCCGAACTGAACATCCGCAACCAGGCCCGCAGCGAGCTCTCGGAAACCAACACCAAACTGGCGACGCTGCGCGAAGGCAAGGCCGCGCTGGTCGACCGCGTCAAGCTGGCCGAAGTGCGCGCCCCGGTGCGCGGCACCGTCAAGACGTTGTTCAACAACACGGTCGGCGGCGTGGTGCAGCCCGGCAAGGACATCATCGAGATCGTCCCCAAGGACGACACACTGCTGCTTGAAGTGCGCATCCAGCCGCGCGACATCGGTTTCCTGCACGCGGACCAGAAGGCCGAGGTCAAGTTCACGGCCTACGACTTCGCGATCTACGGGGGGCTGGAAGGCCGCGTGGAACAGATCGGCGCGGACACTGTCACCGACGAGAAAGGCAATTCGTACTACGTCGTGCGCGTGCGCACGGACCGCAGCACCGTTGGCGACAAGTTGTTGCCCATCATCCCTGGGATGGTGGCGGAGGTTCATATCCTGACAGGCAAGCGCACGGTGCTCCAGTACCTGCTCAAGCCCATTCTGCGGGCGAAGTCGAACGCCTTCACCGAACGTTAATGGAGAGCTTCAAGGCCTTATGAAACCCATTCCCGTCTTGTTGATTACGCACGACGACCTGCTCTGGCAGCACTGGCGCGCGCTTGACCCGGCGCGCTGGATGGCTGCCCGCGGGCGAGGCCTGGCGGATCTGCAACGCTGGCGAGAACAAGGCCGCATGCTGGCGGTGCTGGATGCCGACGTGCCCAAGCTCCCCTCCTGGCACGATCCAGCCTGGACGCCGACGCTGGCCGGCCTGCATGTCGTGGTCGCCAGCCCCAGCCCCAACGACGAGCAAGGCACGCAGGCGCTGGGCGCCGGCGCCCACGGTTACTGCCACAGCTATGCGCAGCCTGCCGCGATGGCGCAGGCCCTGGAAGTCGTCGCCTCCGGCGGCATCTGGATGGGACGCTCGCTGGTGTCCCGCCTGCTCAAGCTTGTCACCGAGCGCGCGCAGGATGCCCACGCCTGGGACGGCGGCCGCCTGACCGAGCGCGAAATCACCGTCGCGCGCTACGCCGCAAGCGGCCAGGCCAACGCCCAGATCGCCGAAGCGCTGGGCATCACCGAACGCACGGTCAAGGCGCATCTGTCAGCGGTTTTCGACAAGCTTGGCGTCACCGACCGCCTGCAGCTTGCGCTGCTGGTTCACGGCATTTCCGCGCCCACTGACGCGCGCAGCAAAATCACCGCGTAAACCTGTCCTCAAGGACAATATCCGCCGCCATCGGCGACCCGTAGTATCTGGCCATCTTGGATAACTCCCTGAAACGGAACCAACATGGCCAACTCCTCTCCCGCAGTCGTCAATGAAATCTCCGGTCGCGCGTGGATACGCAATAGCGACGGTTCCCTGACCGAACTGCATCAAGGCAGCAAAGTCCCCGCCGGCAGCGACATCGTCACTGCCTCGGGCGCCACGGTTTCGCTTCAGGTCGAAAACGGCATGCCGATCGTCATCGGCGAAGGCCGCGAAGTCGCGGTCAACGGCGACATGACCGGCCCGCTGGCCGATCCGACGGAAGCCGCGGTCGCGCCGCCCTCGGGCACCGATTCCGACCGTCTGTTGGCCGCCCTGCAAGCCGGCCGCGACCCGTTCGATGAGTTGGATCCCACGGCCGCAGTCGTGGCCGGCGGCGGCGAAGCCGGCGGCAGCAGCTTCGTCCGCCTGGCCCGCATCCT
>DMTA01000081.1 GCA_003454835.1 Achromobacter sp.
TGGGCGGCCAGGTGCAGGCGGCGCAGGGATTCGGGCCGCACGTGGGGCAGCCAGCAGATCAGCGCGCCGCAACTGGCGTTTTTCAGGATCTGTTCGCTGGCCCACAGTGCATCAACCGGCTTTTCGGGGGCCACCCACAGCAATTGCCGGGGATCCAGCCGCCAGCTCATCCAGCTGGCGATGTGCGGCACATGCGGCGGCTGCACCAGGGCGATGGGACGGCGGGTTTCCAGTTGGGCCAGCGCGGGACGCAGCAGGCGGATTTCTCCGATGCCGGGATGGGGGGTGAGCAGTTCGACGAGCGATCCGAGCGGCCAGCCGTTATCCGGCAGTTCGGCCGACAGCGCCGCGTGCCCGGTTGGCAGGGTGCGTGCGGCGCCTTTGGCCAACTGCGTGGCGCGCCACAACGCGGGATGGATATGTTCGGGGGACTGCATGGCGAAAGCGCCCGGAGCTCAATACCTGTATGAATGTACAGTATTGTACCGGGCTTTGCGCCGGCCGGACGTATCGAAAAGTGCCCCCCAACGTGTCCCCGAAATGTGTCCCCGAAAAACGCTAGAACCGCATGTCCTGGTACTTCACCCACCGCGAGCCGCGCAGCAGCCGGTGGCCGATCCACAGTCCCAGGAACAACGGAATGGCCAGGTACGTCGACACCACGCCGATCCAGTCGATGCGTTCTTCCAGGAAAGCCTGATAGTTCTGTCCCAGCGTGACCACCAGGCACAGCACGAAGGCCAGCAGCGGCCCGAACGGAAAGAGTCCCGCCTTGTAGGGCAGGTCGGCGGTGTCGTAGCCGTGCTTCACGTAGCCCTGACGGAAACGGTAATGGCTGACCGCGATGCTCAGCCACACGATGAATTCCGTCATGCCCGCAAAATTGAGCAGCCAGATGTACACCGCCTTCGGGCTGTACACGACGCTGAACAGGCACAGGCACGCCAGCAGCGTCGTGGCCAGCAGCGCATACAGCGGCACGCCGCGCGGGGTCAGGCGCTTGAAGAGGGCGGGCGCCTGGCCTTCGGCCGCCATGTTGAACAGCATCCGCGTCGCTGCGTACATGCCCGAATTGCCGGCAGACAGTACGGACGTCAGGATCACCGCGTTCATCACCGTGGCCGCCGACAGCAGGCCTGCGTGCTCGAACACCAGCGTGAAGGGGCTGACCGCGATGTCCTCGACCTCGTTGCGCAGCAGTTGCGGGTCGGTATAGGGCACCAGCAGACCGATGATCAGGATGGCCAGCACATAGAACAGCAGGATGCGCCAGAACACGCTGTTGATCGCGCGCGGCACGTTGCGCCGGGGGTTTTCGGATTCGCCGGCCGCCACGCCCACCAGTTCGGTGCCCTGAAAGGAGTAGGCCACCACCATCGCCACGCCCACCCACGTCGCCGCGTTGCCCACGAAGGGCGCGTCGCCCACCTTCCAGTTGTCCAGACCCACCGGCCCGCCGCCATGGATGATGCCGGCCAGCATCGCCACGCCCACCACGATGAAGCACAGCACCGCCACCACCTTGATGATGGCGAACCAGTATTCCGCCTCGCCGAAGCTGCGTGCCGAGAAGGCGTTCAGCCCGAAGGTCAGCGCAAGGAACGCCACACTCCATATCCATCCGGGCGTGTCGGGCAGCCAGTACGCCATGACGAGCTGCGCCGCCACGACGTCCACCGCCACCACCGTGGCCCAACTGACCCAGAAGTTCCAGCCCAGCGCAAAGCCGAAGCCCGGATCCACGTAGCGCGACGCATAGGTGCAGAACGAGCCCGACACCGGCATGAAGGTGGCCAGCTCGCCCAGGCTGGTCATGATGAAGTACACCATCAGGCCGATCGCCAGGTAGACCATCAGCGCGCCGCCGGGACCCGCCTGCGCGATGGCCGCGCCGGAAGCGACGAACAGGCCGGTGCCGATGGCCCCGCCCAGCGCTATCATCGTGAGGTGGCGCGCCTTCAGCACGCGATGCAGCTGATTGTTGCTGACCGTATTGCTGGCGGTGTTGCCGGCAGTGCTGCTGGAAGTGTTGCTGGCACTGCTGCTGGCAATGTTGCTGGCAGGCGCGGCGGCGCCCGAGTCGATGTTCGATGTGTGCATTACTAGGAGTATGGTGGCCGCCGCCGGACATCGCCGACGCTGGACATGGCCAGCGGCGGGCGCCCGTCGTCGCGGGCAAGCGCGGGGCGGCGTGCAAAAAAGCCCGGCGTCATCGATACGATGCCGGGCGCGGCGCATTTTACAATGCGGCAATCGGGGCGCAGTCCCACCGTCCCAGGCCAGCACGGAGCAGTTTCATGGCGTCTTCCAGTTCTATCGAATTTCTTCCCGACCCGGGCGTCGACGTGCGCCAGCTCTTCATCCTGCTGCATGGCGTGGGCGGATCGCCCGCCGGCCTGGAACCCCTGGCCCAGGCGGTGCGCGCGGCCTTTCCGACGGCGGCGGTGCTGATCCCCGAAGGTTTCGAGGCCTTTGACGGCGGCGGTGCGGGCCGGCAATGGTTCTCGGTGCGCGGCGTCACCGAAGACAACCGCGCCGAGCGCGTGGCCCAGGCCATGCCGCGCCTTGAAACCTATGTCCGTGAGGCACAGGCGCGCTTCGGTCTGCTGCAGTCCGACACTGCGGTGGCCGGCTTTTCGCAAGGCGCCATCATGGCGCTCGAGCTGGTGCAGGCGCACGACGGCATGGCCGGCCGCGTCATCGCGTTCTCGGGCCGCTATGCGCAACTGCCCAAGAACGCCCCGCTATACACCACGATTCATCTGCTGCACGGCGCCGACGATCCGGTCATGAGCGTTTCGCAGGCACAGGCCGCGCAGGCCCGCCTGGCCGAGTTGCACGGCGACTCCACCATCGATATCGCCACCCACGTCGGCCACGAACTGCATCCTGCCCTGATCCAGCGCGCCATCGTGCGCCTGCAGACCTGCGTGCCACTGCGCAGCTGGGAGGCCGCGCTGGGCCTGAACCAGACGCCGCCGGACGGGACGACGGTGCATTGATGGCGGCGTCTGCCACGACCGGCGCGAAAACCTCCGCGCCCGCGCAGCAACGCGCGGCCGATGCCGTCGGCGGCGCGCAAAGCATCTTCCGTGTGCTGCGCATTCTTAAATATGTCGGCGCGGCCCCCGCCCGCGGCGTCGGCCTGACGGATGTGGTGCGTGACGTCGGCCTGACGCCGCCCACCGCGCACCGGATGCTCTCGGCCTTGCTGCAGGAAGGCTTCCTGTCGCTCAATCCGCGCCTCAAGACCTACAGCCTTGGACGCGAGTCCTACATCCTGGGGCTGGCGGCCGAAAGCCGGCACGGCATCAAGGCCATCGCGGAATCCGCCGTGCTCCGGCTTGCGCAGTCCACGGGCGACACCAGCTTCCTGTCGGTGCGGTCGGGACACGAAGCGGTCTGCGTCGACCGCAAGACGGGCGACTTTCCCATCAAGATCCTGACGCTGGAAGTCGGCCACCGTCGTCCGCTGGGCGTGGGGGCGGGCAGCCTGGCGCTGCTGGCCTTTTTGCCCAACGATGACGTCGACCGCGTCTTGGCGCGCTATGACGCCAGCGCGGCGCCCGATCTGCCGTCCACCGACATGCTGCGCGAGGATATCGCCGCCGCGCGCAAGAACGGCTATGCGCTCAACCCGGGCCGCATCATTCCGGACATGCTGGGCGTGGGCGTGCCCGTGTTCGACCGTGAACAGCACGTTGTGGCGGCGTTGAGTGTGGCGGCGATCCGTTCGCGCCTGTCCGGCGCACGCCTCGCGGACGTGGTGGCCGCCTTGCAGCGGGCGGCTTCGGAATTGTCCGCGGACCTGGCCCCGCGGTTCTGATCGTGGCCGGGCGAACGGAAGTCCCGCGCCCGG
>DMTA01000080.1:0-5317 GCA_003454835.1 Achromobacter sp.
GCGAAATGTGTTGTCTTTCATGCTTGCTCGTCCAGACTGAACACGACGCGGTTGGCGTCGCCATGGGCGCGCACCGCGGCGCGCACGGCGTCGCCGATGCGGGGCCGGGTGGCAGGGGCGTCATCGACGCGGCTCATCACGCGAAAGCCTTCTTCCAGATCGACGAGGCACACGTTGTAGTCGCCGCCCGCCTCGGGCGAACGCCGGACCGTGGTCGTCGAATGGATGACACCCCGGCCGCTCGGCTCGAACCAGTCAAAGTCCGCTCCGCCGCATTGCGGGCAGATCTGGCGCGGATAGAAGACCGCCAGGCCGCAACCGCCACAGCGCGGCACGCGCCACACGCCCTGCGCCAGCGAATTGAAGTACGTCTGCTCCACGCCGCCCGGCGCGTCCGTCTTGTGCACGGTGCTCATGCGCGGGCCTCCTGATGGGGATAGCCCAGCGCGCGCGAGCGGGCGCACGCCTGATCGGCCAGCGCGGGCGCCTGGCCCAGATAGTTGGCGGGGTCGGTGATGCGCGCCAGCGCCTCGCGGTCGAAGTGCTTGCTGACCTCGGGCGAATCCAGCAGCGCTTCGGCCAGGCTGCACCCGCGTCCCAGCGCCGCGCGGCAAGCGTCGTAGACGATGTGATGCGCGTTGTGCCGGCCCAGCGCGGGCGCCAGTTCCATCATGACGGCCTCGGCCACGATCAGGCCATGCGTCAAGCCCAGGTTGGCGCCCATGCGTTCCACGTCCACGCTCAGCCCGCCCAGCGCGAATCGGGCCTGATGCAGCGCGCCGGCCGTCAGGATGAAACTCTGCGGAATGGCGATCCATTCCGCATGCCACGGCCCCGTTGCGCGCTCAAAGTCCTGCACCGCGGCATCCAGCATCAGGCCGGCGTGCTGGCGCACGGCCTTGGCCGCCGCGAGCATCAGCTCGCTAGAGATGGGATTGCACTTCTGCGGCATCGTGCTGCTGGCGCCGCGGCCCTTCACGAAGGGTTCGCGCAGCTCGCCGAATTCCGTGGACGCCATGATCATCACGTCGGTGGCGACCTTGCCCAGTGAACTGGCGATCAACGCCAACAGGTTCACCACCTCGGCCAGCGAGTCGCGCGCAACATGCCAGGTCGTGGCCGGGACGGCCAGGCCCAGTTCCTTGGCCAGTTCGCGCTGCACCGCCAGTCCGTGCTCGCCCATGGAAGCCAAGGTGCCCGCCGCCCCCGCAAGCTGCACGCACAACACGCGCTCGCGCAGTTGCGCCAGCCGTTCCTGATGCCGGTCGAACATCGACAGCCAGACGCCCGCCTTGTAGCCGAACGTGATGGGCAGCGCATGCTGCAAATGCGTGCGCCCGGCCATCGGCGTCGCGCGGTGACGCTCTGCCAGGCCCGCCAGCACTTCGCGCACTTCGGACAAGTCACGCTCGATCACGTCCAGGCCGGCGCGCACCTGCAACACGATGCCGGTGTCCATGATGTCTTGCGTGGTCGCGCCCCAGTGCAGATATCCGCCCGCGTCGCCGCATTGCGTGGCGAGCTGCTCGACCAGCGGGAGGATGGGGTAGCCCACGATGTCGGTTTGCTGACCCAGCCCGGGCAAGTCCAGTTCGCCGGGCTTGACGCGGGCGGCGATCTGTTCGGCGGCCTCGGCCGGAATCAGCCCGAGTCGGGCCTGCGCGCGGGCCAGCGCGACCTCGACCTCGACATAGCGCGCAAGCGTCGCCTGATCGGAGAAAATCTCGCGGGCTTCGGCCGTGCCGAAGGCGTCACGAAAGAGAACGGAGTCGAGAACCGTGGTGGCCCCGCCCAGCAGAGAAACCGGCATGCTAACCTCGCTGAAACCACGAACATATCAATATGTTCGAACATATTGGAAGTCTAAGGATGCTCGGCGGACCGGGATATCGGGGTATACCCGCGGGTGCTTTGGAAAAGACTAGGAGCAATCCATGACACGGATGACAGCGGCGCGCCTGACGGCCGCGCTGAGCGAGGCGATCGTCGCGGGCCATCACAAGGTCGGCGACCTGCTGCCCACGGAACTGGAATTGGCGGCGCAGTACGACACCAGCCGGCACACGGTGCGGCTGGCGCTGCAAGAATTGCAGCAACTGGGTTTGGTATCGCGCCGCAAGAACGTCGGCACGCGCGTCGAGTCGGCGCGGCCCGCGGCCAACTACAAGCAGGCGCTGACTTCAATCGAGGGCGTGGTGCAGTTCGGCAAGGCGCACATGCGCGAGGTCATCGACGTGGCCGACGAGGTGGCCGACCTGACGCTGGCGCAGACGCTGGGCTGTGCGGGCGGCACGCGCTGGCTGCGCATCTCCAGCCTGCGCCGCAATCGCGACGATGTGGCAAATCCGATCGGCTGGACGGACGCTTACCTGGACCCGGCCTATCGCGACATCGTCCCGCGCGTGCGAGACAACCCGCAGGAGTTGATCAGCAGCCTGATCGAAGCGAACTACGGCGTGAACATCGTGCAGATCCGCCAGGACATCGAAGCGGTGGCGCTGCCGGCGCGCGTGGCCGGTCCGTTGAACGCCGAGGCCGGCTCACCCGCGCTACGCATCTTGCGCAGCTACATCGACACGACGCGCCAGACCGTCGAGATCAGCGTCACGTACCATCCCGCCAGCCGTTTCCGGCTGACGATGG
Source organism: Achromobacter sp. (assembly GCA_003454835.1). Taxonomy (GTDB): domain Bacteria; phylum Pseudomonadota; class Gammaproteobacteria; order Burkholderiales; family Burkholderiaceae_B; genus Achromobacter. The sequence continues at coordinate 2,644 of DMTA01000080.1, forward strand.
CGCTGGACCGGCATACGGAATAAAGCAAAAAAGGTAGGCCACGCACCGTCACGGTGGCCTACCAAGGCCGACATCGTTGCAGCCTGCGCAGTGCAGGCCGCGCATTGCAGCCCTCTCGTTGCAGCCCAATTACTTCGGCATGAGCACCGTGTCGATGACGTGGATGACGCCGTTATCCGCCACCACGTCCGTCTTCACGACCTTGGCGTTATCCACCATGACCGTCCCGCCATTGACCGTCACCGTCAGCGGGCTGCCTTGAACGGTTTTCACCTGGCCTGCCTTCACGTCCTTGGCCATGACCTTGCCCGGCACGACGTGATAGGTCAGGACCTTGGTCAGCGCCGCCTTGTCCTTCAACAGCGCGTCGAGCTTGTCCTTCGGCACCTTTGCGAAAGCCTCATCGGTCGGCGCAAACACGGTGAACGGCCCCGGACCCTTCAGCGTGTCCACCAGGCCGGCCGCCTGCACGGCGGTCACCAGGGTGTTGAACGACCCCGCGGATTTGGCGGTGTCGACGATGTCGGCGGCCTGCGCCGTGCCCAGCGCCAGGGTGAGCGAAATACCTGCCAGAAGACGTTTCATGATTGACTCCTTGTCCCGTGAACATCCGCGAAAAGCGGGGTTTGCGCAAAGCGGCGTCGAGATCGAAAGTGAACCGCTTGAGGAGAAAATTTACGCGTCGGACGGCTTCTCGTCCACGTTTTGAACCGCTATTATTCAAACTTATCGGTTCAATATCGGGTCAACTGAAACCATGGAATCCAAGCAACCGGATGACGGCCGCATCACCTACCGCAGCGGCGTGGCGGCGCGGCTGGCGGGACTGTCGCCCGAGACCCTGCGCGTCTGGGAACGCCGCTACAACCTGTCGGGCGCGGAACGCTCGGCGCGTGGCCAGCGGCTCTATTCCGCCGAGCAGGTCCGCCGGCTCAGCCTGCTCAAGCAGCTGGTCGATCAGGGTCACGCCATCGGCGTGCTCGCACCCATGTCCGTGGATCAGTTGCAGGAACTGGCGGGCGCCGCCGCGCACCAGCCCAAGGCGCACGGGCCGTTGAGGCTGGGCGTGGTCGGCGCCAACCTGGCACGGCGCATTGCCGGCAGCGGACGCGACGGCCTGGACGTGATCGTCCAACATAGCTGGCCACACCTTGAACAGGTCGCGCTCACGCCGCAGGACACCGGCGTCGAGGTACTGGTGATCGAACAGTCCGAATTGCACGAGAGCGCCTTGCCGCTGATCGTGGCCGCCGCGCAAGCATGCGGCCAAGCGGCCGTCGTGGTGCTGTACCGGTTCTGCGCCAGCGCGACCATCCGCGCGTTGCGCGCGCACGGCTGCCTGGCCGCCCGCGTTCCCGCCGACACCGGCGAGCTGCTGCAGTTGTGCCGGTCCGCGCTGGCGGGCGAGCGGCTGCCGACCGCGCCACAGCATCCGACCCTGGAGCTGCGCTTTGACGAGCATGCGCTCTTGACCATCATGGCGTCCGGTAGCGGCCTTGCCTGCGAATGCCCGAAGCACCTGGCCGATCTGTTGCTGATGGTGGGCAGCTTCGAACGCTACAGCGTCCAGTGCGCGTCCCGCAATGAAGACGACGCCCAACTGCACAGCGAACTCGGACGCGCAGCCGGGCAGGCACGCGCCATCCTGGAAGTTGCGATGGAACGCCTGGCCAGAGCCGAAGGGCTGCCGTTGCCGGCGGGGACGCCGAAGACCGACACCCAAAAGAAAACGCGCTGAAGGCAGGGCCGTAAGACCCTGCCTTCAGCGCGTGGCGCGTGCAAAGGAACGAGCCCGGATTCAAACCCGTTGCCGTACAGGCATCGGCATTGAACCGGCCCCGCCCCACGAGGCTCAGAAGCGCGTCATCAGCTTGAACATGCCCGACTGCTGGCGATTGCCGCCGCCAAACTGCGCGTCGTACGCCACGCCAGCCGTCGTGTTGCGCGTGATCGCCACTTCGGCGCCCAGGCCCAGCACGGCCGCGTTCTGCGCGATGGGAACGCCCGACACCGTGAAGGTGCTGCCGCCCTCGAAAGCCAGCTTCTGCGTGGGCTTCACATCGCCCATCGCATGGCGCCAACCCACCGTGGCCGTCAGGCGGCCCGGCGCGTCATCCGTGCCGATCAGCATCGCGCCGCGCAGGCCCAGCGTGGTGCTCGTCACATCGTCCTTGCTGCCCTCGCCGCGCAGGGCGGCGCTGCCGCCCGTTTCCTGGAAGTCGCGCGTGCGGACCTGGTTCCATGCCACGCCGGCAAAGGGTTCGATGGCATAGGCGTCGCCCAGCGGCAGCTTGTAGCCCAGTTCCGTGAACACCTGCGTCGACGACGCGTTATACGACGACTCGAGACGCTGGTTCAGGCTGCCGGCAGCGATGTTGCGCTTGGAATCGATCTCGTGCCAGGTGTAGGCCGTGCCCACCATGAAGCGCACGTGTCCCGGACCCGCTTCGAAGTTCTTGCCGCCGAAGACCGTCGCCGTGTAGCTGTCCACACTCATGCGCGACGATACGTCGGAGATCGAGTTGTGGCTGCCGGTGTAGCCGACCGCGCCACCCAGGCGCCAACCGCCGCCCACGTCGCCGTCACCGCCGACAAAGAGACCACCCGCGGACTGATGCACGGTTGACGCATTGCCGTCGCCCTTGAAAGTGCTCCAGTTGCCGAAGGCCTGCGC
>DMTA01000080.1:5390-5664 GCA_003454835.1 Achromobacter sp.
GTTGCCGAAGGCCTGCGCCCAGATCGGCGACGCGCCACTTTGCGGCAAGGCGTCGGAAGACGACGCGCCCAGTTGCGCAGTCGGCCGGCCCGCACGCATCGGCGCGTCGAGGTTGCCGCGCAGATGCGACAGCGGCAACGTGGTCACCGCGTCGCCCTGGCCTTGCAACACGCTGCCGGTGCTGGCGTACGCTTCGCCGGACAGTTGCTTCAGGGCCGCGCGCGCTTGCTCGGGCGACATGGCCAGCACGGCCGCCGTCACCTGGCTCGCGCCC
>DMTA01000240.1 GCA_003454835.1 Achromobacter sp.
ACCGCAATCGTGGGCGATCGCACCCACGGTGACCGCGGCGGCGGGCGACCTACGAAGACCTGATTCGGCCTACGAAAATCTGTTGACGCCTACAACAACTTCCCAGGATTCATGATCCCCGCAGGATCCATCACCTTCTTGATCTCCCGCATCAACCGCAGCTCCACAGCATCCTTGCTATGCAGAAAATGCTCCCGCTTCAACTGCCCGATCCCATGCTCAGCAGAAATACTCCCGCCATACCGATTCACTTCATCCAACACCGCATCCGTGATCGCCGCCCCATGCTCAGCGACCCAGTTGCGGTCCGCGCCTGCGGGGCGAGACAGGTTGTAGTGCAGGTTGCCGTCGCCGAAGTGGCCGAAGATGAACGGGCGGATGTCGGGGTACAGCGCGCGTACGCGGGCTTCGGCGGTCTGCATGAATTCGGGGATGCGTTCGATCGGTAGCGACACGTCGTGCTTCAGGTGCGGGCCGTCGGCGCGTTGGGCTTCGGAGATTTCCTCGCGCAACTTCCACAGCGTCTGCAACTGCGCCAGCGAGGCCGAGACCGCGGCGTCCAGGCACAGACCGCGTTCGAGCGCCGTGCCGATCACGTTTTCGAGCAGCGTGTTCAGCGCTGTTTCGTCGGTCGTATCGGCCAGTTCCACCAGCACGTAGGCCGGGTAGCGTTGATCGAACGGTTCTTGCACGCCCTCGGCGTGCGCCAGCACCAGGTCCAGGCAGTCGCCGGTGAAGAATTCAAACGCCTGCAGGCGCGCGCCGCATTGTTCGAACAGGATCTCGAAGAGTTGCAGCGCTTGCGCAGGCGATTCGACAGCGGCCAGCACCACCGAGCGCACGTCGGTGCGCGGATACAGGCGCAGCGCGACGGCGGTGATGATGCCCAGCGTGCCTTCGGAACCGATGAGCAGTTGCTTGAGGTCGTAGCCGGTGTTGTCTTTGCGCAGCGTGCGCAGGCCGTGGAAGATTTCGCCGGTGGGCAGCACCGCTTCCAGGCCCAGCACCAGTTCACGCGCCATGCCGTAGCGCACCACGTTCACGCCGCCGGCATTCGTGGCGACATTGCCGCCGATCTGGCTGGAGTCTTCGGCGGCCAAGCTGAGCGGCAGCAGGCGGCCGGCGTCCTGGGCGGCGCGGCGCAGGTTGCCGAGGATGGCGCCGGCTTCGGCAACCATCGTATTGGCCACGGTGTCGATGGCGCGCACCGCATTCATGCGGTCCAGGCTGATGACGACGTTGCTGGCGCCGCCGTCAGGCGTGGCGCCGCCGCACAAGCCGGTGTTGCCGCCGCGCGGCACGACCGGCACCCCGGCTTCCTGGCAGAGGGCAAGGCACGTGGCGACCTCTGCCGTTGTACGCGGACGCACGACTGCCTGGGCCTGGCCGTTGTACAGGCCGCGCCAATCGGACAGCCACGGCGCGATATCCGCCGGATCGGTGAAGACGGTGTCGGGGCCCAGGGCTTGGACCAGCCGTTGAGAAAAGTCGGATGCGCTCATGAGATGTGGGATGCGGCAGGAGAGAGAAGATCGAGTTGCAGGCGGCCGGCGGCTTGCTGCAGGTGGCAGATGGCAGCGTGGCGGGCACCGTCGGGATCGCGCGCACGGATAGCGTCGAACACGGCAACGTGTTCCTGGTGCACGGCGGCGGTCAGGCCTTCCTGCAGGCGGCTGTTGGATCGGGCGGTGCTGACCGCCAGGCGCAGTTGCAGGTTCAGGTATTGCAGCAGGTCCTGGTAGTAGCTGTTGTGCGTGGCGGTCGCGATGGCGACGTGAAAGGCGATGTCGTGCTCGACGCCGGCCTCGGGGTGGTCGAGATGGGTTTGCAGCAAGTCGAGCGCTGCCTTCATGGCGTCCAGGTCCGCCGGCGTGCTGCGGACAGCCGCCAGCGCGGCCGCGCCGCCTTCGAGTTCCATGCGCAGTTCGTAGACGCTGGCGAGCTTCGTGCGGTCGACCGCGATGCCGGTGGACACCTGAAAGCCTTGCGCCCCGGTGCGCGACACGACCGTGCTGCCCGAACCTTGCCGGCTTTGGATCAACCCTTGGGCGCGCAGGCGTTCCGTGGCTTCGCGGATGACGGCGGCGCTGACGCCGTACTGCTCGGCCAGCACGCGGCCGGACGGCAGCTTGGCGCCGACGGCATGGACGCCATCCGCGATGTCGCTGGCGAGCTGGCGGGCAACCTGCTCGGTAAGGGTGAGGCTCTTGGTCAACATGAGCGGATTATAGGCATATTTTTCAGGTTATCTGATAACTTTGTTGTTTCGTGAGGGGTGGTGGGTGCCACTCATCGGCGGGATTGGGGTGTGGGAACACGGGGCGGGATCGAAGCTGGAATGCGGCCGAACAGCGGTGGGATTGCGTGTGGAATGCATCCGCTGCTCGACGGGCACGCAACGACGCGGCCTGCAGAACGGGACCGATCCGGACCAATTCGGACAGCCGCGCCCCCCTCAAGCCGCGACGGACGCGCTCTGCAGTCCTTCGCTTTCTGCGATCTGCTCGCCCTGATCCACCACGCAGCAGCGGCCGCCTTGCGCCTTGGCGCGGTATAGCGCGGCATCGGCAGAGTCCAGCGCGCCTTGCGGGGTGCGGTTGGCGCCGGACAGGATCGAGATGCCGATGGACAGGCCCACGCAGACGCGGTTGCCATCGGTCAGCGTGATGGGCTGGGAGACGTCGCGCAGCAGGTGCTCGCCCAGCCGGAGTGCGGCTGTGGCGTCGATGCCGGTGACCAGCACGATGAATTCATCGCCGCCGATGCGCGCGGCGACGTCGTCCACGCGAAGCATGGCGCGCATGCGTTCCGCGATGGTCTTGAGCACCTGATCGCCCCCCGCGTGGCCGTGCGTGTCGTTGATG
>DMTA01000241.1 GCA_003454835.1 Achromobacter sp.
GCGGCAGGCCCGCCGGCTCGCCCGTATTTCCTGCCGCCAGGCGCGCCTCGAGCTGCATGCAGCACAGCATGGCCTGGGCGACATACTTGCGGACCATGCGCGACGACACGCCCAGCACGTCGGCGACCTCCTGGTCGGTCATCTCGCACGCCACCGCCATGACGAAGGCATGGGCGGTCTTGGGCGGCAGTCCGCGCAGCATCGCGTCGATTTCGCCCAGCGCCTGCAGCACCATGGCCTGGTCTTCGGCCGAGGACACCGTGGGTTCGGGCTGCGCCGCCAGGGCGTCCAGCCAGGCCTGCTCCAGGTCGCGGCGGCGCCACAGGTCGATGCACATGCCGTTGGCCATCCGGCGCAGGTACGTCCTGGCATGGCGGGCGTTGTCGAACTTGCACGGGCGCGTCAAGAGGCGCACGAACGCGTCGTGCGCAAGGTCCGCGGCGTCCGCCGCGTTGCCCAGGCGCCAGTTCACCCAGGCCAGCAGCCAGCCGTGGTGATTGCCGTATAGGCTCTCGAAGTCCTGGGATGCCCCTTCCGATCCGCTCACGATCCCGCCCGCACGCGATACCGCCCGCATTGCCTATTAATGCGAACGGTTATCAATTAACAAAGCGCAGATTATGGACTGGGCCGGCGGGATTTGGCAACGGGTCCGAAGGGGGAATCGGCGTCCATGGCGAACATTCGGAGGCGGCGTCAGCCCAGATACTCGACGTTTCCGCACACCGAGATGCTTTGCCCGCTGATCATCGCCCCTTGCTCGGAGCACAGGAACACCACCTGATTCGCCACATCTTCCGGACGCGTCATGCGGCGCAGCGACACCTTTTCCACGAGCTGCTCGCGCATCGCATCGTTGCTGCCCCCGCCGGCCTCGGCGCGGGCGGCGATGATGCGCTCGACCCGGTCGCCCGACACCACGCCCGGCAGCACCGAATTGACGCGGATGTTCGACGGCCCCAGTTCCATCGCCCAGGTCTGCGTCAGCCCGGCCAGCCCGAACTTGCTGGCGCTATAAGGCGAGCGCAGCGAAAACCCCAGCCGTCCCGCCACGGACGAGATGTTGACGATGGCGCCACCGCCCGCGGCCCGCAGCAGCGGCACCGCGCTGCGCGCGCACAGGAACGTGCCCGTCAGGTTGACGTCCAGCGTCTTGCGCCAGGCGCCCAGCGTGGTGTCCTCCAGACGGCTGGTCGGCCCGGACACGCCCGCATTGTTGACCAGCACATCCAATGCGCCCCACCGCGCGCCCAGCGCCTCGAACATCGCCAGCACCTGCGCCTCATCGGACACGTCCGTCCGGCTGACGCTCAACGCGGGCAGGCTTTCTTGCGCCGCCTTGAGCGCCGGCTCCTCCACGTCGCAGATATGCACGTCGGCGCCCGCATCCGCAAACCTGCGCGCGATCGCCAGCCCGATGCCCTGCGCGCCCGCCGTGACCAGCACGCGAGCGCCTTTCAATGATTCGGTCATGTCTCTTTCCCGATGTATGGGTGGCGGCGGCGCGGTTCGTGAGCCGCGCCGCCAGACGGTTACGTCATAGCGCGAACTCGGGGCGAATGCCGCTTTTAAGCGGCAGGCCCATGATTTCGCGTGCCTCGGCAGGCGTCGCGGGCTCCATGTCCATTTCGCGAATGATGCGCACGATGCGCTCGGTCAGCTGCACATTGGTGGCCAGCTCGCCATGCCGGTAATACAGGTTGTCCTCCAGCCCGACCCGCGCATGGCCGCCCAGCAACAGCGCGCTGATGTTGGCCTCCAGCTGCGACGGCCCTATTCCGCTGACGCAGAAGACGCTGTTCTTGGGCAGCAGGTCCACCATCATCTGCAGATGCCGCGGCGAAAACGGCATGGCGTTCTGGAAGTTGCGATGCACGTTCATCACCAGGTTGATGAAGTGCGGCCCCTCGTCCAGGTCCTCGTTGATAAGCGTCGTCACGTCCTGCAGGATGTGCGTCGGGCTGAACACCTCCCACTCGGGCTTGATGCCGCGCGCCTTCATGCCGGCGGCCAGCTCGCGCCCTTTGCTGAGCGGCGTGTTCATCAGATATTCGCGGTCGCCGAACGCCAAATTCAGCGTGGTGGCGTCCAGCGTGCACATCTCGGCGCCCGCGTCCATGCCCTTCAGGCGCTCCTCCCACAGAATCTCCCACGTGCCGGGCGAGGTCTCGGCGACCATGTCGCCATGCACGCCGCCGCCAGTGGAGTTGTTCAGCACGATGTCGCAGCGCTCGCGGATAAGCTGGTTCATCTTCCGGTAGACGGCGGCGTCGCACGTCGCCAGATCATCCGCACGCCGCGCATGCAGCGCCACCACGCTGGCGCCCGCGTTGTAGCAGCGGTAAACGTCCTCCGCGATCTCCGCGGGCTGCGTCGGCAGGTGCGGATTCTGGCTTTTCAGCGCCATGCCCCCGGTGGGCGCAATGGTCACGATCACTTTGCGTTTTGCCATGCGAGTTCTCCTAGGATTTCCACAGCGCGCAACGGCTTTCAGACTGCTTCGTGAAGGCCTCGTTGCCGTCGATGGCCTGCACCACCGTGAAGTAATCCCACGGCTCCTTCGACTGCTCCGGGCTCTTGACCTGCAGCAGATACATGTCATGCACGACGCGGCCATCGGGACGCACCACGCCGTCCTTGATGTACATGTCATTCAGCTTGTTTTCGCGCAGGTAGGCCAGCACCTTGTCCGCGTCGTCCGTCCCGGTTGCCTTGACCGCGCGCAGATACTGCAATGCCGCCGAATAATCGGCCGCCTGCAACGACGACGGCATGGCCTGGCGGCGGTCGAAGAACTTGCGGCTCCAGGCGCGCGTCTCGTCCGACGCGTTCCAGTACCAGCTGTCGGTCAGGTACATGCCCTGCGCGGCCGGCAGGCCCATGGCGTGGATGTCGTTGATGAACATGATCATGCCCGCCAGCTTCATCGACTTGGTGATGCCGAACTCGTTGGCGGCCTTGATCGAATTGGTGGCGTCCGCGCCGGCATTGGCCAGCGCCAGGATCTCGGCCTTGCTGCTTTGCGCCTGCAGCAGGAACGACGAGAAATCGCTGGCGGCCAGCGGATGCTTCACGCTGCCCACGACCTTGCCGCCACCCGACTCGACGACCTTGGTGGTGTCGGCCTGCAGCGCGTGTCCGAAGGCGTAGTCGGCCGTCAGGAAGTACCAGCTCTTGCCGCCTGCCTTGACCACCGCCGCGCCCGTGCCGCGCGCCTGCGCCACGGTGTCGTAGGCATAGTTCAGCGTGTAGGGCGTGCATTGCTCGTTCGTCAAAGCGGGTGCGCCGGCGCCCACCACGATGATCGGTTTCTTCTTGTCCGCGGCTACCTTCGACATGGCGAGCGCCGTGCTGGAATTGGTGCCGCCGATCAGCATGTCCAGGCCGCGCTGGTCGAACCATTCGCGCGCCTTGGCCGACGCCACGTCGGCCTTGTTCTGGTGGTCCGCGGTCAGCAGCTCGATCTTCTTGCCGTTGATCTGGCCGCCCATTTCCTCGATGGCCATCTTGATGGCTTCCGCACCGCCGGGACCATCCGGCCCCGAGTAGACGCCCGACATGTCGGTGATGAATCCGATGCGGATCACGTCGTCGGACACTTGCGCGTGCGCGGCCGTGGCGGGCAGCAGCGTGGCGGAAATGGCGCCGGCGAGGGCGGTGGCGGACAGCAGGCGTGGCATTGACAACATACCGGTCTCCTCTTATGGTTTTTGGCCCGTGGGCGTCAAACATTCTGCGGTCCGGCAGCCCTTGCGGACAGTCATCACGTTGACAAAGAACCCTAGGGTTTACCTGGGCCGCATTCCACCTCCAGACAGGGAACGAACATGCGCGAATCGCCTGCCCTGGCGGGCAACGACGCGTCCGCCGCGAATCGCAGGCCGGCGCGCAGTGCCGTGGACAAGATGCTCGACGTGGTGCCCTGGTACAAGGGGTTGCCCGAACTCGAGCGCGACGTGGTGCGTGCCGAATTGCGCACGGTGTCGCTGGCAACAGGCGAATACCTGTTTCGCGCGGGGTCCCGCTCGCCCGGCTGGTATGGCGTGGTGGAAGGCCTGGTGAAGTGGTCGTCGCCCGGCACCGATGGCCGCACGCTGTCGCTGGCCGGATTCAGCACGGGAAGCTGGTTCGGCGAAGCCACCATGATCCGCCGCGAACGCTTCGAATACGAAGTTGTCGCCCTGCGGCCCAGCCGCATCGTGATCCTGCCGCGCGACACCTGCGAGCGCCTGTGGAACAACAACATCGAATTCACCAAGGCGCTGATGACGCACCTGGCGCAGCGGGTGAACTGGCTGATGGGCTGCTACACGGGCAACGTGCTGCTCGACGTCGACACCACGGTGGCGCGCGCCGTTGCGGCGCAACTGGACGCCGAGATGCATTCCGGGACGAAGGGGCGGCTGCGGATCTCGCAGGAAGAGATCGCCGGGCTATGCGGCGTCTCGCGCCAGCGCTGCAACACCGCGCTGACCCGGCTGGCGCGCGAAGGCGTACTGCAGACGCACTACGGCGGATTGACGGTGCTAAATAAGGAAGCGCTGTACCGATGCGCGAAGATCGACCGGGTCGCGAACGACCGNNCCCCGACCGGCACGCCGTCCGCCAATCCCACCGGCACCGACAACCCCGGCAGTCCCAGAATCGCCGTCGAGATCAGCGGGCTCTGCGCGCGCAGGATGTCGGCCATCACGTCCGCGCCCTGCTGATCCCGATCCACCGGGAATGGCAGCGCAAAAGACACGGGCATCAACAGGACCGGATAGCGCTCAAAGAAGCGGCCCCACTCGCGCAGGATCGTCGTGCGCATCGCCATTGCCTGAATGAAGCCGTCCTTGTCCCGGCGTGGCGTATGCGCCAGCATGCTTTGGTAAGCGTTCTGGATGGCGCGGTCGCCGGCGCGCTCGATCTCGCGCTGCA
>DMTA01000488.1 GCA_003454835.1 Achromobacter sp.
ATGCCGCCCGCGCAGGCCCGCGACGCCGGGCGGCGGCTGATGGCGAAACTGGCTGCCCGCGAAGGCTTCGTCGTGCTGGGCGAACACTGGCTGACGCTGGATGCGCGCCGCAAGCTGTATCGCTACAGCGTGCGCAGCAGTCGGGATCTGCGCACGCGCAGCGGTGCGACGTCGGTCGTGTTCAATGCGGTGAATGGGCAGCTCGTGGGCAGCCATCTTCCAACGGGCAGGGCCGCCGGCGACACCGTCAAGCATTGGCTGACCAGTCTGCACATGGCGGCGTTCTGGGGCTGGCCGTTGCAGCTGATGGTGGCGCTGATCGGCGTGGTTACGCTGGCGCTAAGCGTGACCGGTGTCTGGCTGTGGTGGACGCGCCGCCGCGCCCGTCAGTATGGGCCCTTGCTCGCGGCCACGGCGGCCAGTTCCTTGAACTCGCCCGCCAGCGCCTCGGCCGCGCGCGCCAGCAGTACTGCATCCACCCCCACCGCCACGAAGGTCGCGCCCAGGGACAGGTAGTGCTTGGCCTGCGCCACGCCGCTGTGCAGGATGCCCGCCGCCTTGCCGGACCGCACGATGCGCGCGATGGCATCGTCGATGGTCTTCTCGACCACGGGATGCTCCGGCTGGCCCAGGTAGCCCATGCTGGCCGACAGGTCGGCCGGTCCAATGAAGACACCATCCACGCCGTCAACGGCCAGGATCTCGTCAAGCGCCGCGATGCCGTCCGGGGTTTCGATCTGCACCAGCACGCACATCTGGTCGTTGGCGCGTTCAAGGTAGTTGGGAATGCGGTTCCAGCGCGACGCGCGCGCCAGCGCACTGCCCACGCCGCGGATGCCCTGCGGCGGATAGCGCACCGCGGCGACGGCGGCAGCGGCTTCCTGCGCGGACTGGATCATCGGCACCAGCACCGTCTGCGCGCCGGTGTCCAGGATCTGCTTGATCTGCACCGGGTCATTCCAGGCCGGGCGCACCACGGGCGCGACCGGATAGGCGGCCACGGACTGCAATTGGGCGAGGGTGGAATCCAGCGTGTTGGGCGCGTGCTCGCCGTCGATCAGCAGCCAGTCGAAGCCGGCGCCGGCAAGGATTTCCGAGGTGTAGGCGCTGGCCAGGCCGGCCCACAGGCCGATCTGGGGTTTGCCGTCGCGCAGGGCTTGCTTGAACGTATTGGTCAGGAGGTCCATGGACTGGGGATCGCGTGGAGGGAGGAGGAGGGTGACGTTCAGGGCGTACCGGCATCGCGCGTGGGGCCGTCGCGCTTGATGAGGTCGACCATGGCGTCCACATCGGTGTACAGGCGCTCCAGCAATTCCTTGCCGATCCTTTCTTCGATTTCCTGGTACTTCGCGTCGACCTGGGGCCGCATGCGGTCGATGAGCTTGTTGCTCTTGGCGGTCAGGGAGATTTCCTGGCGGCGCTGATCGGCGCTGGAGCGCGTGCGCTTGATGAGCCCTTGCTCTTCCATGCCGGCCAGCATGCGCGTCAGGCTGGGGCTCAGGATCTGACAGGCCCGGGCGATCTGATTGGGTTCCAGGGAGCCCACCTCGCTGAGGGTGCGCAAGACCCGCCATTGCTGTTCGGTGACGCCGGCTGCTTGCAGGATGGGGCGAAAATGCGCCATCAGCGTTTCGCGCGCGTAGAGCAGCAAATGGGGAAGATTGCGGTGGTGGAAGCTCGGACTCATGGCGGCTATGTTAGCAAGAAGCCGCCCAAAAAATGCTCAATTATTCAGGGCTGAACGCGGCCTGCCCCGGCTCGGCGGCGGGCCGGGGCAGGGGCAGGTTAGGGGGGCGGATCAGAGACGCGGTCAGGGCGCAGTCAGGAGGCCAAAGCAAGGCCGCGTTGGGGACTGGCAAGGGCCAGTCCCGGATATCAAGCCGGGTTCTGGCGGGACAATTCCTGCAGGTCGTCCGGCAGGGCAAAATCCGGCGCGCCGCGTTGCAGCTCGCGCAGCGCCTGCACGGCGTCCTCTTCGCGGTCGTCCACGATCAGGCCGCGGATCTGGGCCACACGCGCCTCGATGTCCTGCTCGGTGAAAGCGGCGACCTGTTGCGCTTCCGGCGGGGCTTCCTGAGCGGCAGCCTGCGCGGATTCCTGCGCAGTCGATTGAGCGGCTGCGGGGGCTAGTTCGGCGGGCGCTGCGGCCACGGCAGGCGCTGCCGATTGCGTCACCGCGGGTTGAGTCATTGCAGATTGAGTCCCTGCGGATTGCGTCACTGCGGATTGCGTCACTGCGGGCTGGGCCGGGACTGCCGGTTCCTGCTGCAGGGCGACGACGCGGCGCAGGGGCGACGGATCGCTGGCCGGCGTGGCGGACGCGGAAGACGCGTCCTGCGCGGTTTCGCTTTCCTGGACAGCCACCAATTGCATCTGAGGTTCGGTGTCCTCGATGGCCTCGCGCATGTCGGTCCATGCAAAAAGGCCTGCGACCATTACGGCGCAGGCGGCGGCGCCCCATCCGGGATGCCAGCTGTGGCCGGGATGCCATCTGCGTCGTACCGCGGCATCCAGTTCCGGATTGGCGCCGGGACCCGGCTTGCGGTACAGGGCGCGCAGATCCCGTTCATCGTCTTCGTCAAAAGGGGGGCGATAGGTAATGCTCATGCGCGTACTCCTCGCACATACGCCGGGTGGCACAGCGTATCTGCGTTTGACCTTTGCGTGCGCCGCGCCGGTGGTCCGGCGTCTGGTCGTGCTGGGGTCATGTTCCGGTTCGGACGGCCTGGTGGAAAGGCCGTGAGTGATTGCGCCGCGATTCCCCACGCAGTGCGTCGCAAGGACGTCCGTCGTGAGGTATGCCGTCCGGTTGGGACGGTTCGACAAAATGCGCTGCACCCGGCGATTATGCGCGATTTGAAACGGATCGGGCAGGAAATTTCTTGTGTTTGCATCATGTAACCACTGTGCGTCCCTGATTGTGAAAGCTGTCTGAAAGAAAAGCCTTTCGGACGTCCGTGGTCAGCGTGCCAAAACGGTCTCTGTGCCCGCCCGGCGCCCACAGGTTGCCGGGTACACTTTCGCGCATGGCAAAAACCCGAACCGTATACGTGTGCGCCGATTGCGGCGGCACCACCCCAAAGTGGCAGGGCAAATGCCCGCATTGCAACGCCTGGAACACGCTTGAAGAAACCGTGGAGTCGTCCGCGCCCGCGGCCGCCGCCCACCGTTATGCGCCGCTGGCCTCGTCCAGCCCGGTGCGCAGCCTGTCCGAAATCGAAGCCCGCGAAACCCCGCGCACACCAACCGGCCTGGACGAATTCGACCGCGTGCTCGGCGGCGGCCTGGTGGCTGGCGCCGTGGTGCTGATCGGCGGCGATCCCGGCATCGGCAAGTCGACGCTGCTGCTGCAGGCGCTGGCCTCCCTGTCCGAGTCCACCAACGTGCTGTACGTGACGGGCGAAGAATCCGCCGAACAGGTGGCGCTGCGCGCGCGCAGGCTTGGCCTGCAGACCGGCAACGTCAACCTGCTGGCCGAAATCCGCCTCGAAGCCATCCAGGCTGCGGTGTCGGAACAAAAGCCGTCGGTTGCCGTCATCGACTCCATCCAGACGCTGTACAGCGGCGAACTCACGGCGGCGCCTGGGTCGGTCTCTCAGGTGCGCGAATGCGCCGCGCAGCTCACGCGGCTTGCCAAGCAGACGGGTATCGCGATCGTCATGATCGGCCACGTCACGAAGGACGGTGCGCTGGCCGGGCCGCGCGTGCTGGAACACATCGTCGATACCGTGCTGTATTTCGAAGGCGACACGCATTCGTCGTTCCGCCTGGTGCGCGCTTTCAAGAACCGATTTGGCGCCGTCAACGAGCTGGGTGTGTTCGCCATGACCGACCGCGGCCTGCGCGGCGTGGCCAATCCGTCCGCCTTGTTCCTGTCGCAACACGAACAACAGGTCGCGGGCTCGTGCGTCATGGCCACACAGGAAGGCACGCGCCCATTGCTGGTCGAAATCCAGGCGCTGGTCGACAGCTCCCATGCGCCCAATCCGCGGCGCCTCACGGTCGGCCTCGAAGGCAACCGCCTTGCCATGTTGCTGGCCGTGCTGCACCGGCATGCGGGCGTGTCCACCTTCGACCAGGACGTCTTCGTCAACGCGGTGGGCGGTGTGCGCATCACCGAACCCGCGGCCGACTTGCCGGTGCTGCTGGCCATCATGTCCTCGCTGCGCGATCGTCCCCTGCCGCGCGGTTTGATCACCTTCGGCGAAATCGGCCTGGCCGGCGAAATCCGTCCCGCCCCGCGCGGGCAGGAACGCCTGCGCGAAGCCGCCAAGCT
This sequence comes from Achromobacter sp., assembly GCA_003454835.1. GTDB lineage: Bacteria > Pseudomonadota > Gammaproteobacteria > Burkholderiales > Burkholderiaceae_B > Achromobacter. The sequence continues at coordinate 4,277 of DMTA01000488.1, forward strand.
CGGTTTCTCGGTGGCGCTCATCCCCAAGGCCAACGCGCCGCGCCAGCCCATCGAAGGCCTGGAGATCTGGGCGGTGGATCGTTTGGACGCGGCATTGGAAAAGCTGCGCTGAGGCGCGGCGTCGTTGGTTGGAGCAATACGTGAGTCTGTTTGTCATCGCCGCATGCCTGGCCGCCGGCTGCATGATCGGTTTCATGGGCGGCGTGCTGGGCATCGGGGGCGGGCTGATCGCCATTCCCGCCCTGGTCCTGCTGATGGGAATGTCGCAACAGCTCGCGCAGGGCACGGCGCTCATCATGGTCTTGCCGACCATCATGATGGCCGTGCGCAAATACAACCAGCAGACGCGTATCGACAAGCGCGTCGCGCTGGCCGGCGCGGCGGGCGCGGTGGTGTTCACTTGGGTGGGCGCGCAGATGGCGCTGGGCATCGACTCGACCTTGCTGCGCCAGAGCTTCGCGGTGTTCCTGTTTTTCATCGCGCTGTTCT
>DMTA01000073.1 GCA_003454835.1 Achromobacter sp.
GGCGGCTTCCAGCGCATTGCGCTGGGCGGCCGGCAGCGCGGCCAGGGCCGCATGCCAATCGGCCTTGGGGATCTCAAGCGTATGGGCCGCCGCGTCCGGCATGCGGTCGAACCGCCGCGTGTATTCCACCAGCGCGGCGTCGCCGCGGGTCCGCACGTCGGCCAGGATGCTGGCGGCGGCGCGGTCGATGGATTCGTCCTCGGTGGCCTCGAAGGCCAGCAGCGTGGACAGGGCGGTTTTGAAACCGGGATCGCGGGAGTCGAGACGATTGATCAGGGCCATGGCGTCATGGAGCAAAGCAGGTAGCGGTTTCGGGTACCGGGTAACGTCCGCCACGCCGGGCGCAGCGGACGGTCGGGAATCAGACGTTGCGGGAGGCGGCTCTTGCGAAGGCGTCCAGCAGCGGTTGCAGGCGGTCGCCGCGGGTTTTCAGGGCAGCCTGGTTGACGATCAGGCGCGACGAGATCGGCATGACGTCTTCCACGGCGACCAGGTCGTTGGCGCGCAGCGTGCCGCCGGTGGACACCAGGTCGACGATGCAGTCGGCCAGGCCGACCAGCGGCGCGAGTTCCATCGAACCATACAGCTTGATGATGTCGACGTACACACCCTTTGCCGCGAAGTGTTCACGGGCTGACTGCACGTACTTGGTGGCCACGCGCAGACGCGCGCCCTGGTGGACGGCTGCGTCGTAGTCGAAGCCGTTGCGCACGGCCACGGCCAGGCGGCACTTGGCGATGTTCAGGTCGATCGGCTGGTACAGGCCGCCGGGTTGTTCCTTGGCGTGCTCGATCAGCACGTCCTTGCCCGCGATGCCCAGGTCGGCCGCGCCGTATTGCACGTACGTGGGCACGTCGGAAGCGCGCACGATGATGAGGCGCAGGCCGGGATCGCTGGTGGGCAGGATGAGCTTGCGCGAGCTTTCCGGGTTTTCCGGAACGTCGATGCCGGCTTCCGCCAGCAGCGGCATGGTTTCTTCGAAGATGCGGCCCTTGGACAGCGCCAGGGTCAGGGGGGTGACGGAGGCATCGCTCATTGAGCCTGTTCCTTGCCGGTAACTCGTTGGATATTCGCGCCCAGGGCGCGCAGTTTCACTTCCATCTGGTCGTAGCCGCGATCCAGGTGGTAGATGCGGTCGACCAGCGTGTCGCCGTCGGCGGCCAGGCCGGCGATGACGAGGCTGGCCGAGGCGCGCAGGTCGGTCGCCATGACGGTGGCGCCCGACAGGCGCGGCACGCCGCGCACGATGGCGGTGTGGCCGTCGATGTCGATCTGGGCGCCCATGCGGCGCAGTTCCTGCACGTGCATGAAGCGGTTCTCGAAGATGGTCTCGACGATGACCGACGTGCCGTCGGCGACGGCGTTCAGCGCCATCAGCTGGGCCTGCATGTCGGTGGCAAAGCCGGGGTATTCGTGCGTGCGAAAGCCCACGGCCTTGGGACGCTTGTCCATGGCGCCGCGGATCCAGTCCGGGCCGGTTTCGACGGTCAGACCCGCTTCGATCAGCTTGTCCAGCGTGGCGCCCAGGATGCCGGCGTCCGCGTTCTTGAGCAGGATGTCGCCGCCGGCCGCGCCCACCGCGCACAGGAAGGTGCCGGCTTCGATGCGGTCGGAGATGACGCGATGCTCGGCGCCGTGCAGGCGGTCGACGCCGTCAATCACGATGCGGTCGGTGCCGTGGCCCTGGATGCGGGCGCCCATCTTGATGAGCAGTTCGGCCAGGTCCACGACTTCGGGTTCGCGCGCGGCGTTTTCCAGCACGGTGCGGCCTTCGGCCAGCACGGCGGCCATCAGCAGGTTTTCCGTGCCCGTGACCGTAACCATGTCGGTGCGGATGGAGGCGCCCTTCAGACGCTTGGCGCGCGCCACGACAAAGCCGTGTTCGATGCTGATTTCAGCGCCCAGCGCGGCCAGGCCCTTGATGTGCTGGTCGACCGGCCGCTGGCCGATCGTGCAGCCGCCCGGCAGGCTGACGCGGGCTTCGCCAAAGCGCGCGACCAGCGGACCCAGCACCAGGATCGAGGCGCGCATCGTCTTGACCAGGTCGTACGGCGCTTCCAGGCTGTCGACGTTGCCGGCTTGCAGCGTCACCACGCCGTCGTCGGCGCGCTCGGCGCGCACGCCCATCTGGGCCAGGAGGCGCAGCATGGTGCCCGTGTCGTTCAGGCGCGGCACGTTGGACAGGACCAGCGTGTCGGCGGTCAGCAGGCCCGCGCACAGGATCGGCAGGGCCGAATTCTTGGCCCCGGAGATCGAGATCTCGCCGTGCAGCTGCGCGCCGCCGGTAATGCGTAGCTTGTCCATCATTCGCCCGCTTTGTTGTATTCGGCGGGAGTCAGGGTGCGCATCGACAGCGCATGGATCTCGGCTTTCATGCGGTCGCCCAGCGCGGCGTAGACGAGCTGGTGACGCTGGATCAGGCGCTTGCCTTCGAAGGCGTTGCTGACGATGACGGCGTCAAAGTGCGACCCGTCGCCCTGCACGTCGAGATGTTCACAGGGCAGGCCATCAGCGATGTATTGGCGGACTTGCGCGGGAGTGGGAAGCATGGACGTCAGTTCCTGAGTTTGTAGCCGCTGGACAGGAGCCGCAGCGCGTATGTCGAGAGCGCGAGGAACACCGCCGTCACCACCGCCAGGCTGTGCCAGGGCGAGACGTCCGACACCGAGAAGAATCCGAAGCGGAATCCGTCGATGGTGTAGAAGATGGGGTTCCAGTGCGAGACGCTTTGCCAGAATGGCGGCAGCGTATGAATGGAATAGAACACGCCGGACAGGAAGGTCGCCGGCATGATCAGGAAGTTCTGGAAGGCCGCAAGCTGGTCGAATTTCTCGGACCACAGGCCCGCGATCAGCCCCAGCGTGCCCATGATGCCGCACGCCAGCACCGCAAACACCAGCACCCACAGCGGATGCGCGGGCGCCAGCGGCACGAAGAACAGCGCCACGGCCCAGACGCACAGACCGACCGCGAGACCGCGCGCGATGGCAGCCAATACGTAGGCGCCGAAGATGTCCCGGTGCGACAGCGGCGGCAGCAGCATGAACACCAGGTTGCCGGTGATGCGGCTTTGAATGAGCGACGAGGACGGGTTGGCGAACGCGTTCTGCAGCATGCTCATCATCATGAGCCCGGGAATCAGGAACGACGTGTAGGGCACGGTGCCGTACACGGTGACGCGCCCTTCCAGCACGTGGGCGAACACCAGCAGGTACAGCAGCGCCGTGATGACGGGGGCGGCGATGGTCTGGAAGCTGACCTTCCAGAAGCGCAGCAATTCCTTGCGCAGCAGCGTCGGAAAGCCGGACCCCGCGTCCAGGCGGGGCTGCACCAGCGGCTGGCCGGCAGACGTGGCGGGCTGGGTCATGATGAGATCTCTTCGGGTTGCAGGGGGCGCGTGCCAGGCTCGTCGTCCTGGTGCATGATGCGCACGAAGGCGTCTTCCAGATCCACGCCGCCCACGCGGGCCAGGAGGGCCTGGGTGGTGTCCAGCGCCACGACGCGCCCGCCCTTGAGCATGGCGATGCGGTTGCAGAGCGCCTCGGCTTCTTCCAGGTAGTGCGTGGTCAGCATGATGGTGTGGCCTGCCTTGTTCAGCCGCGAGATGAACTCCCACAGCGTGCGGCGCAGGTCCACGTCGACGCCCGCGGTCGGCTCGTCCAGCACGATGACCGGCGGCCGGTGCACCAGCGCCTGCGCGACCAGCACGCGGCGCTTCATGCCGCCGGACAGCGCGCGCATGTTGGAATTGGCCTTGTCGGCTAAGCCCAGATTGAACAGGATTTCGTCGATCCAGTCGTCGTTCTTGCGCAGGCCGAAATACCCGGACTGGATGCGCAATGTTTCGCGCACGGTAAAGAACGGGTCATAGACCAATTCTTGCGGCACGACGCCCAGCGCACGCCGTGCCGACTTGTAGTCGGCCACGACGTCGTATCCACAGACGGTGGCGCGGCCCGCGGTGGCGTGCGCGAGGCCCGCCAGGATGGAAATGAGCGTGGTCTTGCCCGCGCCGTTGGGACCGAGCAGGCCGAAAAATTCGCCGTGCTCGATATTCAGGCTGACATTGTCCAGCGCCTGAAAGCCCGGACGGGGCGCGCGCCCGAGCAGCTTCTGCCAGCCGCGCTGGCGCGGCGAGTAGATCTTGGAGACGTTTTCTAGGCTGACGGCGGACATGACGGGGGGAGATGGCCCGAAAAGAGCGAATTGACCATTATATAAGCGCGATGTGGCGGGAACCGGCGATGTCCCCGGCGGCGATGGGGGCGGCGCGATGTTGCGTCCCCAAAACAATCGGCCCGGCGGACCCCCGAGGGGGCGCGCCGGGCCGAACGAAGCCGGAGCGAACCTTTACTTGTTGCGCTGGTTCAGCGCCTGGATCAGGCCGTCGATGCCGTTCTGATTGATCTGCTGGGCGAACTGGTTGCGGTAGTTCTCGATCAGCCAGATGCCTTCGACGTTCATGTCGTAGATTTTCCAGCCCTGCGGGGTCTTTTCCAGGCGGTAGTCAACGCCCACCGGCTGGCTGTTGGACTGGCTGATCAGCGTGCGCACGACCACGTCGTCGGCCTTGGGATCGCCGCGGAACGGCAGGCCGGTGATGGTGGTGCTGGACGTGACGCGGGTCAGCGCGCCGCTGTACGTGCGGATCAGCGTGCCGCGGAAGGCTTCGGCCAGCGCGGTTTTCTGCTGGTCGGAGGCCTGGCGCCAGTAGCGGCCGGCCGCCAGGCGCGTGGTCTTCTGGAAGTTGACGTACGGCAGGATGTGCTGGTCGACGACTTCATTGATGCGGGTGGTGTTGCCGGCCCGCAGCGCGCCGTCGGCCTTCAGGACGTCGAGGGCCTCGTTGGCGGCGGTCAGGACGAACTGCTCGGGCGGGCCGTTGGGGTCCGGCTTGGCGTGCGCGCCCGTGGCGGCCGCCAGGCCGACGAGGCCGGTGAACACCAGACGCTGCAACAGGGAGGGAATGGAAAATCGCATCAAATCTCCTTCAAATACCGAAAGCGCAAGGCCTCAGCTTACTTGTTCGCGGGTTGCGGCGCAGGCACGGGGGCCGGCGCGGGCGCGGCGGGGGCGTCGTCGTCGCTGTCGTCTTCGTAGTTAGGCAGCGAGCCTTCCTCATCCACGCGGTGGCCCAGCACCATGGCGGCGCGGCGCTGCAGGAAGGCGTCGCGCACGAAGCTGTACGGGTCGAGCGCCACGCGGTCGATGGTGTCGGTGGTGTCGAGCAGGTTGGCGCGCGTGTCGACGATGCGCAGGCCCCACAGCGAGTTGCGCAGGCGCACGTTGTCGATCGAGTCCACGCCCATGTAGCCGTAGGTGGTGCCGTAGATGTCGCCAACCAGGCCGACGCCGTCGCGCACGCTGGAGGCGCCGAAGAACGGCAGCACCAGGTACGGACCCTGGCTGAAGCCCCAGACCCCCAGCGTGGTGCCGAAGTCGTTGGGGATCTTGCGCGCGCCATTGGCCGAGGCGACGTCGAAGCAGCCGCCCACGCCCATGGTCGTGTTGAACAGGAAGCGGCCCAGCGTGTTGACGAAGTCGTGGCCGCGGCCCTGCAGGAAGCTGTTGGTGCCGGACCAGAGGTCGCCGACGTTGCTGAAGATGTTGTGGATGCAGCTGCGCACCGGCTGCGGCGTCACGAACGTGTAGGCCTGCGCAACGGGCTTGAACACTGCGCGGTCGACCGTGTCGTTGAACTGGTAGACGCCGCGGTTGAAGCCTTCCCAGGGGTCGCGCGGGTCCGGATTCTTAGGGGCGGCGCAACCAGCCATCAGCGCGCCTGCGGCGGCGACGGTGGCAATTCGGGAAATAGCTTTCTTATTCATGATCCGGTTATCCCTATCAACAATTCTTTTGTTATCGCGACGGCGAGACGCAGCGTTGTAACGGCTTGATCGCGCCGCGCCTTTAATCTTGCGCCTTCGGGGCAGATTCCGGCGCGGCCGTCGTGCCTTGCTTTTCCGCCGACCCGTACAGGAACTGGCTGATCAGTTGCTCCAGGACCACGGCGCTTTGTGTATAGCGGATTTTTCCGCCGTCGGTAAAGTTATCTTCCTCGCTGCCGGCGGTCAGGCCCAGGTATTGCTCGCCCAGGAGGCCGGAGGTCAGAATGGCCGCCGACGAATCCTTGGGGAACTGGTAGGCCGTTTCCAGATCGACGGAGACGATCGCCTGGAACGTCTTGTCGTCGAAGGAAATGCCCGTGACCCGGCCCACCACCACGCCCGCGCTCTTGACGGGTGCGCGCACCTTGAGGCCGCCTACGTTATCGAAGTTGGCGGTCACGGTATAGGTCGGGGCAAAGGAAAACGTGCTCAAGTTGCCGGCGCGCAACGCCAGGAACCCAAGCGCGATCGCGCCCAGCAATACAAACAGGCCTACCCAGAAGTCGGTTTTTTCGCGTGACATGATCGATCCGTATCAATTTCCAAACATCAAGGCGGTGAGCAGGAAGTCCAGCCCGAGTACCGCCAGGGAGCCCACGACCACGGTGCGCGTGGTGGCGCGGGCAACGCCTTCGGGGGTGGGCTTGGCCTGCCAGCCTTCATAAAGCGCCACCAGCGTCACCGTGACGCCGAAGACGACGCTCTTGATGGCGCCGTTGGCGACGTCTTTCCATACATCGACGCCGTTCTGCATCTGCGACCAGAAGGCGCCCGCGTCCACGCCGATGAGCAGCACGCCCACGACCCAGCCGCCCAGGATGCCCACCATGGAGAACACGGCCGCCAGGATGGGCATGGCGATGATGCCGCCCCACAGGCGCGGCACCAGCACGCGGCGGATCGGGTCGACGGCCATGACCTCCATGGCCGACAGCTGTTCGCCCGCTTTCATCAGGCCGATCTCGGCGGTGAGCGAGGTGCCGGCGCGGCCCGCGAACAGCAGCGCGGTCACCACGGGCCCCAGCTCGCGCACCAGCGACAGGGCCACCAGCAGGCCCAGGGCCTCCTCGGAGCCGTAGCGGTTCAGCGTGTAATAACCCTGCAGGCCCAGCACAAAGCCCACGAACATGCCGGAGACAGCAATGATCAGCAGCGAATAATTGCCGATGAAGTGGACCTGCTGCGACACCAGGCGCGGCCGAGACAGCGCGATGCCGCTGCGCGCCAGCATGGCGCCGAAGAAGCGGGTGAAGTAGCCGATGCCGGCAACGCGGGAGCGCACCCAGTGGCCCAGCACGGCGATGGCGTTGTTGGAAGCGCTCATGCTTTGCGCCCTTTCTGTTGCGACAGCCACTTCTGGAATGCGGGCGTTTCGGGATACTGGAACGCGACCGGACCGTCCGGCTGGCCTTTGAGGAATTGCTGCACGTACGGGTCCGGCGAGGCGGCCAGCATCTGCGGCGTGCCGGCGGCGGCCAACTGGCCGCGGCCCACCAGGTAGACCTGGTCCGCGATGGCGAAGGATTCCTGCACGTCGTGAGTGATCAGCACCGAGGCGCAGCCCAGCCGGTCGGCGAGGCTGCGGATCAGGCGGGCGGTGATGCCCAGCGAGATCGGGTCCAGCCCCGCGAAGGGTTCGTCGTACAGGATGAGTTCCGGCTCCAGGACGACGGCGCGGGCCAGCGCCACGCGTCGGGCCATGCCGCCGGAGATTTCGGACACCTTCAGGTGCGCGGCGGCGCGCAGGCCGACGGCGTCCAGCTTGTCGAGCACGCGGTCGGTGACCTCGGCTTCGCTGATGCGCGTGTGCTCGCGCAGCGGAAAGGCCACGTTTTCGAAGACGTTCAGGTCGGTGAACAGCGCGCCCTGCTGGAACAGCACGCCCATGCGCTTGCGCAGGGCCTGCACTTCGGCGCGGGAGGCGGCGCCGATATCCTGGCCGAACGCCAGGACGCGGCCCTGCTGGGCGGTGATCTGGCCAGTGGCCGCGCGCAGCAGCGTGGTCTTGCCGGAACCGGAGCCGCCCATGACCGCCACCACCTGGCCCGCCCGGACGTCCATGGAAATATCGCGCAAGACGGTGAAATCACCGTAGCCAAGCGCCACACCTTCCAGGCGCAGGGCGAATTCCGGGGTGCTGCTGGTTTGAGCGGGCATGGGCAACGAAAGGGAGTTTCGGCGGCGGAGCTTGCCCTGCTGTCCTGTCGACACGCGGGACCGAAGACCTGGCCGGCGCGGGCAAGACAGACTGCGTCGGGAAGCGCCCTGTTACTCAGATACCGGGGCAAGCGTAAGCGTTCGCTCCCGGCGGCGAGGCGCCATTGTAGCCCGACGCTGTGTAATCACAATTGGAGCGGCCGCCCGTGGAACAGTGTTTTCGGCTTCAGGAACAATCGGCCCGTCCCCATTACGGGCCGAGCCGCCGCCAGCAATCCGCGCCGCGCCGCCGCGAGCGCTCAGCGTTGCGCCTGCGCCGCTGCCGTTTCCCGGGCCAGGCGCTGGATCAATTCCGCCGTCGACTCCCGCCGAGCCAGCGGCGCGCCCTGGCCGGCCCACAGGGACAGGACATTGATATTGCCGCTCTTGCCGCCCGCCGTGCGCATGGGCCGCGTCAGCGCGTTCTGCAGCGGGTACGGCAGGATGTCGTCGCCGATGGCGTCCACATCCCGCATGAAGGCATTGGCGATGCCGCGCGCCGGACGGCCGGAAAAGGCGCGGGTGATCCGGGATTGTTCGGCGCGCGAGGCGGACACGACCGCCTTGTAGGCGTCGCTGATGCCGGATTCGTCCGTGGTCAGGAACGCTGTCCCCATTTGCGCGAAGTCGGCGCCCAGGGCCAAGGCCGCCGCGATGCCGCGCCCGTCCATGATGCCGCCCGACGCGATGACCGGCACCGAGACGGCGTCCGCCACCTGCGGAACCAACGCCATGGTGCCGATCAGGGATGCCTCAAAAGCGTCAAGGAACGTGCCACGGTGGCCGCCCGCCTCCGCGCCCTGCGCCACGATGGCGTCGACGCCGTCCTGCTCCAGCGCCTGCGCCTCGCGGACGGTCGTGGCCGTGCCCACCGTCAGGATGCCCAGTTCGC
>DMTA01000157.1 GCA_003454835.1 Achromobacter sp.
GCCCGCCGAATCCGCCCCGCAGCCCGGCGCCAAGCCGGCCGAGCCTGCCCAGCAGGACAAGGCCGCAGGCCAGAAATCGTAAGCGGCACGCGGCGCAGCAAGCGCCGCGTTCCTCTTTGGTGAGCATCGCTTTCAGAGTCAGCCCACATGCCGCAATTTTTCATCGATCGACCAATCTTCGCCTGGGTAGTCGCCCTTTTCATTCTGCTGGCAGGGGTGTTGGCCATCCCGAACATGCCGGTCGCGCAGTACCCCGATGTGGCGCCGCCGGCCATCACGATCACGGCAACCTATCCTGGCGCGTCGGCCCCGGAAGTGGCCGAGTCGGTCACCAGCATCATCGAAGACCAGCTCAACGGCGCCAAGGGCCTGATCTATTACGAGTCCGTCAGCGACTCCTACGGCACCTCGACCATCACCGCCACGTTTGCGCCCGGCACCAATCCCGACCTGGCGCAGGTGGACGTGCAGAACCGCGTGTCCAACGTCATCGCCCAGTTGCCCGCCGCGGTGCAACAGCAGGGCCTGCAGTATGAGCAGACTAGCACCGGCTTCCTGATGATCGTGACGCTGTCGTCCACCGATGGCACGCTGGATCAGACGGCCCTGGCTGACTACATCACCCGCAACGTGAAGAACCCGGTTTCGCGTGTGCCGGGCGTGGGCCAGTTCCAGCTCTTTGCCGCGCCGCGCGCGATGCGCATCTGGGTGGACCCGGCCAAGCTGGTGGGCTTCAACCTCAGCATGGCCGAGGTCAACAACGCCATCGCCGGCCAGAACGTGCTGATCTCCGGCGGCAGCATCGGCGCGCCGCCCAACCCCGATTCGCAGCGCATCACCGCCACGGTCACGGCCAACGGCCAGCTCAGCACGGTCGACGGCTTCGGCCGGATCGTCCTGCGCGCGAATACCGACGGTTCCAAGGTGCTGCTGCGCGACGTCGCCCGCATCGAAGTCGGCGCCGACAACTACCAATTCGGCGCCCGCCTGAACGGCAAGCCGACGGCCGCCTTCGCCATCGTGCTGTCGCCCAACGCCAACGCGCTGGCCACGGCGCAAGGCGTGCGCAACCAGATGCAGGAGCTGTCCAAGTATTTCCCGGACAACATCCAGTACTCGGTGCCGTACGACACCGCGCCCTACGTCAAGGTCTCGATCGAGCAGGTGCTGCACACCCTGGCTGAAGCCATGGTGCTGGTGTTCCTGGTCATGTATCTGTTCCTGCAGAACGTGCGCTACACGCTGATCCCGGCGCTGGTGGTTCCGGTGGCGATGCTGGGGGCGTTCGCGGTGATGCTGGCGCTCGGATTCTCGATCAACGTGCTGACCATGTTCGCCATGGTTCTGGCTATCGGGATTCTGGTGGACGATGCCATCGTGGTCGTCGAAAACGTCGAGCGGATCATGGCGACCGAGGGCCTGCCGCCCAAAGAGGCCACCAAGAAAGCCATGCCGCAGATCAGCGGCGCCATCATCGGGATCACGCTTGTGCTGGTGACGGTGTTCCTGCCGTTGGCCTTCATGAGCGGGTCGGTGGGCGTGATCTACCGCCAGTTCTCGGTGGCCATGGCCGTGTCCATCTTCTTCTCGGCGCTGCTGGCGCTGACCTTCACGCCGGCGCTGTGCGCCACGATCCTCAAGCCGGTGGCCAAAGGTCACCACGAGGACAAGAAGGGTTTCTTCGGCTGGTTCAACCGCAAGTTCGACGCCACCACGCATGGCTACCAGAACTGGGTGTCGCGCATCCTGCACAAGGGCGGCCGGATGATGCTGGTGTTCCTGGTGCTGGTCCTGCTGCTGGGCTGGCTCTACCTGCGGCTGCCGTCGTCGTTCCTGCCCGAGGAAGATCAGGGCTACGTGGTCAGCAACATCGAGCTGCCCACCGGCGCCAGCGCCAACCGCACCGTCGAGGTCATCGAGCAGGTCGAGAAATACTTCCAGAGCATTCCTGCCGTCGAGAACATCATTGCCGTGCAGGGCTACAGCTTCAACGGCAACGGCCTGAACGCCGCCATTGCGTTCACCACGCTCAAGGATTTCAAGGACCGCAAGGAACGCCAGGATTCCGCCGGCGCCATTGCTTTCACCGCCTTTGAAAAGCAGCTCATGGGCATCCATGACGCGCAGGTGTTCACGCTGGTGCCGCCGGCCATCTCGTCGCTGGGCAACGCCACCGGTTTCGACCTGCGCCTGCAAGACCGCGGCGCCGCCGGCACCGAGGCGCTGGCCGCGGCCACCGCCCAGCTGATGGGCGAGGCCATGAAGAGCCCGGTGCTGTCGCAGGTCCGCATCACGGGCCTGTCGGCGGGCACGCAGCTCACGCTGAACATCGACCGCGACAAGGCGGCCGCGTTGGGCGTGGACTTCAATGAAGCCGCCTCGCTCATTTCCACCGCCGTCGGGTCGGCGTATCTCAGCAAGTTCCCCAACATGGGCCGGATGCAGAACATCTGGGTCCAGGCCGATGCGCCTTACCGCATGCAGTTGTCCGACGTGCTCAAGCTGAACGCGCGCAACGGGCAGGGCGGAATGGTGCCGCTGTCGACGTTCGTGTCGGCGGAATGGGTCCAGGGTCCGGTGCAGGTGGTGCGCTACAACAGCTACGAGTCCATGCGTATCGGCGGCGCCTCGGCGCCGGGCTACTCCACCGGCCAGGCCATGGAAGAAATGCAGCGTCTGGTCGCCCAGTTGCCGCAAGGCTTCGGCTACGAGTGGACCGGGCTGTCCTACCAGGAATTGCAGGCCGGCAACCAGGCCCCGATTTTGATGGGCCTGTCGCTCCTGGTCGTGTTCCTGGTGCTGGCCGCGCTGTACGAAAGCTGGGCCATTCCCATCTCCGTCATGCTGGTGGTGCCGTTGGGCATGTTGGGCGCGGTGGCCCTGGTCAGCGCGCTGGGCATGTCCAACGACGTGTACTTCCAGGTGGGGATGGTGACCGTGATCGGCTTGGCGGCCAAGAACGCCATTCTGATCGTCGAGTTCGCCAACCAGCTGCGCGANNGGCGGCCAAGAACGCCATTCTTATCGTGGAATTTGCAAAGGATCAGTACGCCCGCGGCATGGGCCTTTACGAATCCGCGGTCGAGGCCGCGCGATTGCGTTTCCGCCCGATTCTGATGACGTCGCTCGCGTTCATCCTGGGCGTGATCCCGCTGGCGATGGCCACCGGCGCGGGGGCGGCCAGCCAGCGCGCGGTCGGCTTGGGCGTGCTGGGCGGCATGCTC
>DMTA01000314.1 GCA_003454835.1 Achromobacter sp.
CAACCCGGGCTGATCCTGAGGCCGCGCGGGCGTTGCCGCAGGCGGCGGGTAACGGGACCCCGCGCATCACGTGCCCAGGCAGTCCCGATTGATCTTGCCCGGGTCCACGATGCGCGGGCAGTCGGTGCCCAGGCACGTATCCGGCACGGTGCGGGCGGATGCGGGCGGAGATGGCACAGTTGGAAGCGGATCGCGCGCCAGCGCGGGCGCGGCGGCCAGCGCCCACAACGCACCGGATGCCCCGATCAGCGCCGCGGCGAACAAGGATTTCATTGACTGAGCTCCACGGAATCGGTCCAGGCCGAAGCCTGGACGCAATTCCAGTGTGCTCCCGAACCCCGCCCCTAGCAAGGCGGGGCCGGACCCGATCAATCCAGGCGGATGTCGGTGCTGGCCACGACCTTGGCCCAGCGTGCGCGCTCGCTGCTGAAGAACTGCGCAAGCTCGGCCGGGCTCTTGGTGACGATCTCGGCGCCCTGCTCGTTCAACTGCGCCGTGACGTCCGGTTGGGTGACGATCTGCGCCATCAACGCCTGCAGCTGGGCCGCCACCGGGTCGGTCATGTTGGACGGGGCCATCACGCCTTGCCACGTGCCGGATTCGAAGCCCTTCACGCCCTGCTCGGAGATGGTGGGGATGTCCGGCACCAGCTTCATGCGCTCGCTCTTGGAAATCGCGATCGCGCGCAGCTTGCCGGACTTGATGTGCGGCAGCGTGGCCAGCAGGCCGTTCATGATGATCTGCGTCTGGCCGCCGATGGTGTCGGTGACCGCCTGCGAGCCGCCCTTGTACGGCACGTATTCCCACTGCGCGCCGGTGGCCTGCTGCACCGCGACGGCCGCCAGGTGGGGCGCGCTGCCGATGGCGGTGACGGCGAAGTTGATGCGCTCTTTCTTGGACAGCTCGACCAGATCCTGCACGGTCTTGGCCTTGACGTCCGGGTGCACGGCCAGCACGTGCGGCGAATACGCCAGCATGCCGACGGCGCGCAGGTCCTTGGACGGATCAAAGGTCAGCTTGGTGTAGACGGACGGGCTGATCGCCAGCGCGCCGACGTCGCACAGCAGGACCGTGTGGCCTTCCTGCGCCGACTGCACCACCAGGCCGGCGCCCAGGTTGCCGTTGGCGCCGGGCTTGTTCTCGACGACCACGGTCTGCTTGAGCACTTCGGCCAGCCGGGGCGCCAGGATGCGCGCGATGATGTCCGACGAGCCGCCGGGCGGGTAAGGCACGACGATACGCACGGGCCGCGTCGGCCATTGCGCCGATTGGGCCCATGCCGGCACCAGGGGCGTCAGGCAAAGCGCCGCGGCGCTGCCCAGAAACTGTCTCTTGCTCGGGTTCATGCTGTCTCCACACTGTTTGGTATGTGTGTTGAAGTGTCCCGCGGCCTGGTGAGGCCGCGGTAGGGATGTGCCTATGCCGCGCCGCGGGTCTCCACGTACAGGGCATAGAGCGAATGGCTGCTCGCCATGAAGAGGCGGTTGCGCTTGGCGCCGCCAAAGCAAAGATTGGCGCAGCGTTCGGGCAGGCGGATGTGGCCGATGGCCTTACCCGCGGGGTTGAAGACCATCACGCCGTCCAGGTCCTCGGCCTTGGCGTCGGGCGAGCCGTTGCTGCCCCAGCCGCACCACAGGTTGCCGGCCTCGTCACACTTGATGCCGTCGATGGCGCCAGGTCCCTGCGCGTCGACGTGCAGGCGCTTGTTCGACAGCGCGCCTTCCGCGCTCACGTCAAAGGCCCAGATCACGCGGTTGGGCTGGTGGCGCGATTCGACGATGTAAAGCACCTTCTCGTCAGGCGAAAAGCACAGGCCGTTCGGTCCGGCCAGGTCGCCCAGCGCCAGCGTCACGCGGCCGTTGGCGGGGTCGATGCGATAGACGGAATGCGGCAGTTCGGGCGTGGCCTTGTCGCCTTCCCAGTGTCCGCCGATGCCAAACGGCGGATCGGTGAACCAGATGGCGCCGTTGCGCTGGCACACGATGTCGTTGGGCGAATTGAACGGCTTGCCGTCGAAGCGGTCCGCCAGCACCGTGATGCTGCCGTCGTATTCCGTGCGCGTGACGCGGCGCGTCAGGTGTTCGCAGGCCAGCAGACGGCCCTGGCGGTCCCGGGCGAGCCCGTTGCTGAAGTTGGACGGATGGCGGAACACGCTGGTTTGTCCGGTGGTTTCGTCCCAGCGGATGATGCGGTTATTGGGGATGTCCGAGGCGAGCAGATAGCGCCCGTCGCCAAACCACACCGGACCTTCCAGCCAGCGGAAACCCGTCGCAAGCTGCTCCACGCTGCTGCTGTAGATGCGGTACTTGGCGAATTCCGGGTCCAGAACCCGGACCGAAGGATCCGGGTAGCGCTGCTGCGGGGTGAAGCTGAAAGACTGCGCGTGCACGAGACTGGCGGGGGCCAGTGCAAGCGTGGCACCCAGCAGCCGGCGCCGGCCGGTCTGGACTTGCGGGTCAATTTCCATCGGCTGTCTCCTCTCGGTGGTTTTATTCTGCGATGGCGCTACGGACGGGTCGGGTCCCCGATCAGGTCACGGGGCCCGGGTTGAACAGCGCCAGGGCGTTGTGCAGCTTGAGCTTCTCCGCACAGGTCTGCTTCTTGCCGCTTGCCACGTCCAGCATCATCTGAAAGAGCTGCCAGCCCACTTCCTCGATCGAGGCCTGGCCGGTGGCGATGACGCCGGCATCCACGTCCATCAGGTCGTGCCAGCGGCGCGCCAGCGCCGAGCGCGTGGCAACCTTGATGACCGGCACCTGCGCCAGCCCGTAGGGCGTGCCGCGGCCGGTGGTGAAGATGTGCAGGTTCATGCCGGCAGCCAGTTGCAGCGTGCCGCAGATGAAGTCGCTGGCGGGCGTGGCCGCAAAGATCAGCCCCTTGCGCGTCAGGCGGTCGCCGGGCGACAGCACGCCGTGGATCGGCGACGAACCCGACTTGACGATCGAACCCATGGCCTTTTCGACGATGTTGGACAGGCCGCCCTTTTTGTTGCCCGGACTGGTGTTGGCGCTGCGATCGGCCATGCCGCGCTGCAGGTACGCGTCGTACCACGCCATTTCACGGATCAGCGCGTCGGCGACCTCGGGCGTTTCGGCCCGCGCGGTCAGCTGGTCGATGCCGTCGCGCACCTCGGTGTTTTCCGAGAACATCACCGTGCCGCCGGCGCGCACCAGCAGGTCGGTGGCAAAACCCACGGCCGGATTGGCCGTCACGCCTGAAAACGCGTCGCTGCCGCCGCACTGCACGCCGACGGTCAGGTCCGACACCGGGCAGGTTTCGCGCTGGCGGGCGTTGAGCTTCTGCAGGTGGCGCTCGGCCGTGCGCATGATGAGCTGGATCATCGAATCGAAGCCGATGTTCTCTTCGTCCTGCAGCACGATGGTGTCCACACCGTCGCCGCCCATGCCCTCGCCGGCGCGAATCGGGATGGCGGTGGGCGCCAGCAGGCGCTCCGGCTGCAGCTTTTCACAGCCCAGGCTGACCACCATGGACGTGCCGCCGAAATTCGGATTGCGGGCGATGTTGTGCAGCGTGCGGATGGGAATCGCCGCGCCGGGCGCGTCGATCGCCACACCGCAGCCGTAGGTGTGCTCGATGCCCACCACGTCGTCCACATTGGGGTACAGCGGCAACAGTTCGCGGCGGATGCGCGCGACCGCGTGCTCGACGACGCCCTGTACGCACTGCACCGTGGTGCTGATGGCCAGAATGTTGCGCGTGCCGACGGTGCCGTCCGCATTGCGGTAGCCCTGAAAGGTGTAGCCCTCGAGCGGCGGCAGCGGCGCAATCCGCGTGGAGACCGGCAGGTCTTCCAGCGTGCGCGCGGTCGGCATCGTGGTGACGCGCTCGTTGATCCAGCTGCCGCGCGGCAGCGCCTTGGCGGCATAACCGACCACCACGTTGTAGCGCCTGACTTCGTCGCCCTCGGCCAGATCGGTCAGCGCAACCTTGTGTCCTTGCGGCACGGCATCGACCAACTGAAGGCCGTCCGGCAGAACGGTTCCCGACGGCAACCCGCCATCATTGGCCACGATGGCGACGTTGTCGTCGGGATGAATCTTGATGAGAACGGCCGACTGCTCGACTGCAACCTGCATGATGAATCCTTTAGCCTGATGGATGCCCCGCTGCGGGCACCGTACGTTATCGTACAACCAAGAGAATATCGCTGAAAGGCATCAGAAAGGAATTTCGGGTTTCCCCTTGTAAATGCTGCGCCACATGGGGACACGCCTTGAATCCCGCAAATTCATGTTGTACGATGACTCACCTTTTACCACCGCATCCCGTTCGCAAGCACCCACCTTTCGCCTGCGACGGCCATTTAGGGATGAGCGCAACATGACGACTCCGCAAGAACTCAAGGCCATTGTTTCGGAAGGCCTGCTGTCCTTCCCCGTGACCGACTTCGACCAGAACGGCGATTTCAACGCCAAGAGCTATGCGGCTCGTCTGGAATGGCTGGCTCCCTACGGCGCCACCGCCCTGTTCGCCGCTGGCGGCACTGGTGAATTCTTCTCGCTGGCCCCCGATGAATACTCGGACGTCATCCGCACCGCCGTGCAGACCTGCAAAGGCAAGGTGCCGATCCTGGCCGGCGCCGGCGGCCCCACCCGCACCGCCATCGCTTACGCGCAAGAAGCCGAACGCCAAGGC
>DMTA01000315.1:0-1482 GCA_003454835.1 Achromobacter sp.
AATCGGCCTGATGGCATTGCGCGCATTGCTGGCTGTACAGCTTGCTGCCCAATTCCATGGCCGCGGGCGCGGGGGCAGCCGCACGCGCCTGCGTTGCCGGCGGCGTGGCGGGCAGCGACTTCAGATATACGCCGATGGCCAACGCATCGTCGTCGGTCAGGTGCTGCGTGCTGCCCAGCACGACTTCCGCCATCGGTCCGGTGACCGTCGAATGCGCCGCAATGCCGGTCTTGAGCAACGTGGCGATATCCTGCGCCGTCCACCGCCCCATGCCCGTCTGCATGTCGTTCGTGAGCGGCGGCGCATACCAATCCAGCACGGGAATCATGCCGCCGGCCAGCGCGTCGCCCGCACGTGTCGCGCCCAGGCTGTTGCGCGGTGTGTGGCAGGCCGCGCAATGGCCAAGCCCTTCGACCAGATAGCGGCCGCGATTCCATTGGACCGACTGGCCGGGATCGGCTTCCTGCACACCCGGCTTGAAATACAACGCGCGCCACGCCGCCAGCAGCATCCGCTGGTCATACGGAAAGTCCATCTCGGACGGACGGTTGGCCTGCCTGACGGGCGAAATGCTGCGCAGATAGGCATACAGCGCATCCGAATCGCTGCGCGTGACGCGCGTGTATTCGGTGTACGGAAACGCCGGATACAGCAGCGTGCCGTCCTTCGATTTGCCATTGTGCAGCGCTTGCCAGAAGTCGTCTGCTGTCCAGGCGCCGATGCCGGTCTCCGGATCGGGCGTGATGTTCGGGCCATATACCGTGCCGAACGGCGTGGGAACAGGCGTGCCGCCTGCAAACGCCTTGCCGCCCCGGCTGGTGTGGCAGGCCATGCAGTTTCCGGCCAACGCCAGATAGCGGCCGCGCTCGATCTGCGCGGCGCCCTCGGCCGCCGCTGTGGCCGGGCCGGTGCTGGCATCATCGCGCGTGCCCAGCCAATAAAACGCGCCAGCGGCCACTACGACCACCAGCAACAGGACAACCAGGATTCTTTTCATCAGCGTCATTCGCGGCCCCGTTCAGCGTTGCGCCTGGCTGCCGCATTCCGCGGGAAGCCGGACCGAGTTCGCGGCGTCTGGCACGTAGGGCTCGACGACGGGCTGTGACGACAGCCACGCCGCCAGGGCGCCGATGTCGGTGGGCGTGAGCTTGTGGGAGATGTCGGCCATGCAGTCCGGCGCGGCGGCGCGGCGCAGGCCGTTCTTCCAGCCGCCGATCTGCGCGCCGATGTAGTCGCGCGGCAGGCCCAGCAGGCCCGGGATGGCGGGCAGCATGCCGGAAAGGGCCGCGCCGTGACAGGCCGCACAGGCCGGCAGGCCGCGCGCCGCATCGCCCTCCTTGGCAAGCGTGCGTCCGGCCTCCAGCGTGGCGGCGGACACGTCCGCGCGAACCGGCGCCGGATAGGGCACATGCTGTTCAGAGAAATACGCGGCCATGTCTCGGAGATAGTCGTCGGGCAACCCGGCGAGCAGGTGCGTCATCA
>DMTA01000315.1:1642-5115 GCA_003454835.1 Achromobacter sp.
AGGTGCGTCATCGGCCGGTACTGCCGCCGTCCATCGCGAAAGTTCAGAAGCTGGTGATAGAGATAGTCCTGCGGCTTGCCGGCCAGCCGCGGATAGTAGCCGTCGGCGCCCGCCCTGCCCTGCGCGCCGTGACAGGCCGTACAGGCCGCGACTCGCGCCGCCATGGTGTCGGGCTGCAGGGCCGGCGGCGCCGTCTGCTGGGCCAGGGACGGCGCGGACATAAACACAACAGCCGCAGCGGCCAAGGCGCTGCGGAAGGCCCAAAACCGCGGCAGTGAAACACTACAAGAGGAAATGAGGGCTAACATCTAGGTCAAATTCCAACCCCCCGAATCGTGATGGCGGGGCGTGTAAAAGTGGAACTGCGATGGAACTGCGGCGTCTGCGGCCCCAAGCTTACGTCAGGGCATGCAGCAGGGAACAGGCGCAGATCCTGAGTTTATGGCCATATCAGATGCTATCCCGCCGGCATCGTCCTGGAAAAGCGTGCCACAATCATGTCCATGTTGAAAGTCGTCCTCGTCACCGGCATCTCCGGCTCCGGCAAATCCGTCGCGCTGCGAATGCTCGAGGACGCAAGCTACACCTGCGTCGACAATCTTCCCGTCCGCTTTCTCACCGAGTTCATTGCGCAGGCGCGCGATGACGGCATGGAGCGCGTTGCAGTTGCCATCGACGTACGCTCGCCGGGAGAACTGGCCGAACTGCCCGACGTGGTCACCGCGCTGCGCGCCATGGGCACCAGTCTGCGCGTGGTCTTCCTGGATGCCAACACGGCGACGCTGGTGCAGCGCTATTCCGAATCGCGCCGCCGCCATCCGCTGACCGACCGCCTGCAGCGCGGCGGCACGCCGCCATCGCTGACCGAATGCATCGCCCTGGAAAGAGAGCTGCTGGCGCCGCTGCGCGAGCAGGAACACGTCATCGACACGTCTGAGCTGACGCCCGGCCAGCTTCGCGCCTGGATCCGCGACCTGATCAAGGCAGACCGCGCGCCGCTGGTGCTGACGTTCGAATCGTTCGCCTACAAGCGCGGCGTGCCGGGCGACGCGGACCTGGTGTTCGACGTGCGCTGCCTGCCCAATCCGCATTACGACCGCAACCTGCGCCCGCTCACGGGCCGCGACGAACCCGTGGCCACGTGGCTCGCCGGCTACGAACAGGTGGGCTTGATGATCGACGACATCGCGGGCTTCCTGAAGCGCTGGTTGCCGTTGTACACGCAAGACACCCGCAACTACCTGACCGTGGCCATCGGCTGCACCGGCGGCCAGCACCGCTCGGTGTATGTCGTCGAGCAACTGGCGCTGCGCTTTGCCGACCACGACCCGCTGCTGGTGCGCCACCGCACCCAACTGCCCGACGAAACCGCATGACGCTTTCCCGCCCTCTACATTTCATCTCTGTACTGCTGCTGGCGATCGCGGTGGCAGGCTGCTCGACCAGCGGCGGACGCAAGAAGGGCGGCTATTACAAGGACGACGGGCCGGACGCCAACCCGCCGTCGAACCTTGACCAGATTCCCGACGCGGTGCCCAAGCTGGAGCCCTACGCCAGCGGCGCGAACCGGCCCTATGTCGTGTTCGGCCAGCGCTATGTGCCGGACACCAGCGGCCAGGCATACAAGAAGCGCGGCATCGCCTCGTGGTACGGCAAGAAATTCCACGGCAATTCCACGTCGATCGGCGAGACCTACGACATGTATGCCATGACGGCTGCCCACACGACCCTGCCGATCCCCAGCTACGCGCGGGTGACCAGCATGGTCAACGGCAAGACGATCATCGTGCGGGTGAACGACCGCGGCCCCTTCCACAGTGACCGCATTATGGACCTGTCCTACGTCGCGGCGTACAAGCTGGGCATCATCGGCCCGGGCAGTGGGCAGGTGGTCGTGGAAGCCATTCAGGCCGAAGAGATCCGTCGTCTGGCCTCGCAAGGCGCGCCCGCGGCGCCCGCGCCGGAACCGGATTCCGCCACGGGTTCCACGCCGGTGATGGCGCCGGTGGCGTCAACGCCGGTGGCGCTCGCACCCGAACCCCTGGCGCCCGTCTCGCCCAGCCCCGCCCCGATGCGTCCGGTTGCCGGCGCCGCCACAGGCAGCGTCTACCTGCAGGTGGGCGCGTTCAGCCAGCCCGGCAATGCGCAGTCGCTGGTCAGCCGCATCAATACGCAGCTCGGCGCCGAAGGCGCGCCGCCGGCGTCGGTGGAACAGGCCAATAATCTGTACCGCGTGCGGATCGGTCCGTATCCCGACCGGCAGAGCGCGCTCAATGCGGTGCCGCTGGTATCCGACCGCATCGGCATCCTGCCGACCATCGCGTCGCAATAAACAAAAAAAACTGCTACCAGGGCAATTCCGCCTGCCCGTCGCACACGCGGCGGGCGCTCGCGCTGCGGCTGAGGTAACGGCTGCCTTCGTGTTCCAGCAGCGCCTGCTTGCGCGGCAATCCCCCGCCGAAGCCCGTCAGCGAGGTGTCCGCACCGATCACGCGGTGGCACGGAATGATGATGCTGATGGGATTGCGGCCGACCGCGCCGCCGACTGCCTGCGCGCCCTTGGGCCGGTTCACCGTGCGGGCCAATTCGCCGTAGCTGGTGAGCGTGCCGAATTCCAGCGCGCACAGCGCATGCCATACCTCGTGCTGAAAGGTGGTCCCCACCGGGTCGAGCGTCACATCGAACAGGCGGCGTTCGCCGGCAAACCATTCTTCAAGCTCGCGCCGCGCTTGCTCGAGGAACGGATCGCTGTCGGTCAGCGACCATCCATCCGGCGGCGGCAGCAGCGCCTGATCGGTGAACCACGCACCGCGCAAGCCCTTTGGGCTGGCCACCAGGCGCAGATCGCCCAGCGGGGTGGGCATGTCGCGGTAGGTCAGGCGCTCCTGCGGGTCGGCGGGCTTGTTGGACACGACGGTCGCATACACCATGGCTTATTCCTGCGCCTTCTTGCGGGCCAGCGCCCGGTTGTAGAGCACGTCGCGCGGCTGGCCGGTGACCTTGGCCGCAACGCGCGCGGCGTCGCGCACGGACAGCGATTCCAGCAGGGCGTCCAGCAGAACGTCGTGGGCGGGATCGGCGTCGTCGGACTCAGGCGCGTCCGCCTCGGCATGAACGATCAGCACAAATTCGCCCTGCTCGCGATGCGCGTCGGCGGCCAGCCATGCCGCGGCCTCGCCCAGCTTGACGGTGCCGATCTCTTCGAAGCGCTTGGTCAGCTCGCGCGCGACGGTCAGTTCACGTTCCGGACCGCAGACCTCGAGCAGGTCGGCGACGGTGGCCGCCAGCCGATGCGGCGATTCGAACATGACGACGGGCGCGGGCAACGCGCACCACTGGCGCAGCCAGCGCTGCCTGGCCACCGCCTTGGACGGCGCAAAGCCCGCGAAGGCGTAGGCGGGATTCTCGTCCGTGGTGACGCCGCTGCCCATCAGGGCCGCGATCACGGCGCTGGGGCCTGGCACCGGCACGAC
>DMTA01000519.1 GCA_003454835.1 Achromobacter sp.
CCGCCGTGCTGGGCGTGCCCGGCGTGTCGTGGGCGCAGTCGGACCGGCCGGTGAAATTCATCTTGCCGGTGGGCGTGGGATCTGGCGTGGACACGATCACGCGGGCGGCGGGGCCGGCGCTGTCCACCGCGCTGGGCCATACCGTCGTGGTCGAAAACCAGCCGGGCGCGGGCGGCATCGTGGGCACCTCGGCACTGGTGCGGTCGGCGCCTGATGGCTACACGCTCAGCATGGTGTCGAACAACCATGTCATCTTCCCGAGCGTCTACAAGAGCCTGCCCTTCGATCCGCTGGCCGACATCACGCCGATCAGCATGGTGGGCATGACGCCATTCTTGCTGGTTGCCAATCCGCAGAAGATTGTGGCGAACGACATCAAGGCGCTGACCGCGCTCTTGAAAAGCCAGCCCGGCCGCTACAACTATGCGTCGTCGGGCAACNNACGGCGGGTGGTTTGCGGCGGTCGGACCGGCAAAACTGCCGCAGGCGGACGTGCGCCGCATCTATGACGCGCTGGGACGCGCGTTCAACTCGCCGGAGGTGAAGCAGGCGATGGCGACCCAGAACAACCGAATCGTCCTGATGCCGCCGGAGCAGACGGTGGCGTACTTCCGGTCGGAAATGACGAAGTACGCATCCGTCGTCAAAGGCGCGGGCCTGGAACTGATGTAGCCCGCGCCGAGCGGCAGGTCAGCTGCCGTTGCTTTTGTCGTGGCCGTTCTGATCGGCCGCGCGGAGCAGGCCGTAGAGCTTGTCTTTGAGGTGCAGTTTTTCTTTTTTAAGCACCTCGATCGCAGCGCTCGAGGACGGCTTGATGCCGTCTTCCATGTTCTGGATTTCCTGGTCCAGATCGTTATGCCGCTGGAACAGCGCCGAAAAGTGAGCGTTTTCGGACTTCAGTTGGGTAATGAGCTCGCGGTATTCAGGGAACATAAAGGCCTCTTGAGGAACCGGTTGACGGGACCGACGATGCGCCTGGCACGACGCGATTGTCAGCGTCAAAGGTCATGACACGCCAACGCCATCGCCTTGTCAACCTTACGGACCAAACCGCCGCTGGCCGCCGTTGACCCTGCGCAAGGGCGTCAAGAAATGAGCCATTCTGTCGTGCGCGTTCACGTTTATTTACAGAATGGTCTGTCCCCGGCGATACACTCGCTTCCCCTTGGACTGTCCCAGATCCCCAATGAACAAGCGCGCACCCGTCTATCGCAGAGTGATGGATCTCTTCAAGCAGGACGGCCGGATCCATCCCGGCACGGGAATGATGAGCGGCGTAATTGCGCTGTTTCTGGCCATTCTGTCAGTGCTGGGCGTGCTGGCGTTTCACTTCCCCACTTACCTCACCACGCCCGAGTTGCGCAGCTTCTATACGGTGGAAGCCATGCGCACGCTCCTGTTCGGTGCGCTGCTGGTGTCGGGCTCGATCGCGCTGGCCAACACCGTTCTGGGGCGGCAGCGCTGGCTCAATATCTCCGCGTTCGTGCTGGTGTGCTGCGCCGTGGCCGCAGGCGGCAGTCAGGTCGCGGTGAGCGCCACCAACACGGGCGGCCATCCCTATCTGGGGCTTGATTGGTTCATTCTGGATCTGCTGGCGTCCAGCACCGTCTTCATCATTTTTGAAAAGCTGACGCCGCTGTATCCCGGCCAGCCCGTGTTCCGTGGCGAGTGGCAGGTGGACATGAAGCACTTCCTGTTCAATCACCTGTCGGTGGGTGCGGTGCTGCTGTGCATCAACTTCTTCATCCACCGCCTGTTTTCATGGGCGGCGTACGACCCGCTGCAACAGGCAATCCAGTCGATGCCATATCTGCTGGAGCTGTTCGTGGCGGTTTTGGTTGCTGACCTGGCGCAGTACGCAGCGCACCGCATTTATCACGAGGTGCCGTTCATGTGGCGGTTCCACGCGGTGCACCACAGCACGCGCACGCTCGATTGGCTGGCGGGCTCTCGCCTGCACATCGTCGAACTGCTGATCACGCGCGTGGCCGTGCTGGGCGTACTGTTCGTCTTGGGATTTTCGAAGGCGGTGCTCGACGCCTACATCATCATCGTGGGGTTCCAGGCGGTGCTGATCCATTCGAACGTGAAGCTGCCTTGGGGCTGGCTGCGCTACATCATTGTGACGCCGGACTTCCATCACTGGCATCACTCGTCCGACACCGAGGCAATCGACAAGAACTACGCGGCGCACTTTTCCTTCATCGACTATCTGTTCGGCACTGCGGTGCGCGGGGCGGGCAACCGGCTGCCGCAGAACTACGGGATTCTGGACAACGACATGCCCGGGACATTCCTGGCGCAGCAGGCGTATCCCTTCGCCCGCAAGCGGAAATGACAAAGGCCCAGGCAATTTGCCTGGGCCTTTTTTCACCGCTGTCTCAGCGTGGTCTGGCCGGCAAGCCGGCCGCGCGGCAACCTTATTTGGCCGCCTTGAAGGCAGAGTACGAGGCCATCAGGTTGCGGTAGTCGGGGATGTGGTTGGCAAACAGGGTGCCCAGGCCTTCCACGTCGTTGCGCCAGTCGCGGTGCAGTTCGCAAGCCACGCCGAACCACGACATCAGTTGCGCGCCGGCCTGTTCCATGCGGCGCCATGCGGCGTCGCGCGTCACTTCGTTGAACGTGCCCGAGGCATCGGTCACGACGAACACGTCAAAACCCTCTTCGATGGCCGACAGCACGGGAAAGGCGACGCAGACTTCGGTGACGACGCCGGCGATGATCAGTTGCTTCTTGCCGGTGGCCTTGACGGCCTTGACGAAGTCTTCGTTGTCCCAGGCGTTGATGTTGCCGGGGCGGGCGATGTAGGGAGCGTCGGGGAACTTGTCCTTCAGTTCCTGGACCAGCGGGCCGTTGGGGCCGTCTTCGAAACTGGTCGTCAGGATGGTCGGGAGCTTGAAGTATTCGGCCAGGTCAGCCAGGGCCAGAACGTTGTTCTTGAATTGGTCGGGTTGGAAGTCGCGCACCAGGGACAGGAGGCCGGCTTGGTGATCCACCAGCAGAACGGCGGCTTGGGACTTGTCGAGCTTAACGTAAGGGCGGGTCATGGCTGATTCCTTGGTCGATTCAGGTTGTGCGCGGTGTCGCGCGGTGTTTTGTGCAACGCTGAGTGCGTAGGAAGAATATTAATTTCAGGACGATCGCGCCGGTAGATGGGTGTTTCAAACCTCAGCGTTCTATTTTTAGGACAGTGTGTGGACCGGTTGCAGCGTTGGAATACCGTGGCGCGTCTGAGTTGCGGCTTCGCAGCGTGCGTTTTCACGATACGCGTCTCCCATGAAATCCAACAGTTCCCGCACGGCGGGCAGCAGGCCCCGGCGCGACGGAAACACGGCATGCACGCTGCCGGGCTCGGGTTGCCAGGGCGCGCCGACGGGCATTAGCGTGCCCGCGTCAAGTTCCTCGCGGATCATCAATAGGGGCAGGGCGACGACGCCAACGCCCCGCAGCGCGGCCTGCTTCAGCGCCAGCATGTCGTCCGTGACGAGCCGGGGCATGAAAGGCACCGCGAGGCGCGCGTTGTCCGGACCCATCAGGCGCCATTGGCATTCCCGCTGCTCGGTCCCGAGCGCCATCGTCGGCTGCCGGCTGATGTGCTGCAGATCGGCGGAATCGGGCAGTGTGCGAGCCAGCGCGGGGCTGGCGACCAGGCTCTGGCAGCTCAGTCCCAGATGCTTCATCACCAGGTCGCTGCTTTCGATGGGGCCGAAGCGTACGCGCACCGCCAGGTCGAAGCCTTCGCGCAGCACGTCCACGGGCCGGCTGAAGCTTTTCAGGTAGACGTTCACCTTGGGGCACTGTTCCATGAAGCGCGCCACCACGTCGCCGAGGAAGTAGTAGATGAGCGCGGGCGGCGCGGCGATGCGGATGGTGCCTTGGGGTTCGGCGTGCGTACGGTCGATGACGTCCTGCGCCGCTTCGGCGCCAGCCAGCATCGCCAGGCATTGGTCGTAGTATTCCTGACCCAGTTCGGTCACTGCGAACGTGCGGGTGGAGCGCTGGATCAGGCGTACGCCAAGACGTTCTTCGAGCAGGGCGATGCGGCGGCTGAGGCGCGACTTCGGGATGTCCAGCGCCCGGCCGGCCGGCGCGAAACCGCCATGTTTGACGACCTCGACGAAGTAATAAAGGTCATTCAGGTCGTGCATGCAAATTCCTCGTGAGTCGTCGGTGCCTCGCATGATACGGCGCGCGGACCTGTTCCCGGCGCGATCGGGATTACCTGGCTGGATCGGAAATACCCGGCGCGATCGGAAGCACCCGGCTGGATCGGAAATAGCCGGCTGGGTCGAAAGCACCCGGGCGGATCGGCTGAGCCTGCCGGGACGACGAATCGTATTCGAGGATAAGCGGCAATTCACCGAAACCGGCGGATTGCGCGTGGCTAGGCGGCGAGCGCCGTCTCGTCCTTCCAGCGCTGCTTGTCGCGCAGCGGCGGCGCGCCGAACAGACGGCTGTACTCGCGGCTGAACTGCGATGAACTCTCGTAGCCCACGGCGTGCGCGGCCAGCGCCACGCCCGCATCGTCCGTCAGCATCAGCCGCCGCGCCTCTTGCAGGCGCAGGTGCTTCTGATACTGCAGCGGGCTCATGGCCGTGGCCTGCTTGAAATGATGGTGCAGCGAGGACACGCTCATGTGGACGTCCCGCGCAATCTCTTCGACGCGCAATGGCTGGGAGAAGTTGTCGCGCAGGATGCGGATTGCCTTGGCCACGCGGTTGAGCTGGCTGTCCTGCAGCACGGTCTGGCGCAGCACGACGCCCTGGCCGTTCATCAGCAGGCGGTACAGCAGTTCACGCTTGATCATCGGCGCCAGGATCGGAATGTCCCGCGGAGTGTCCAGCAGCCGCAGCAGGCGCAGCACCACGTCCAGCAGCGTGCTGCCCAGCGGATTGACGCAAAGCGCGCGCGAGGCTTCGGCCGGCACCAGCGGCGGCAGATTCTCGTCGCTGATCAGCGCTGTGATCTCCTCGGGATTCAGGTCCAGCCGCAAGCCCAGATAGGGCAGGGTCGGACTTGCGACGGACACCTTGGCCACCACGGGCAGATCTACTGACGAGATCAGGAAATGGAAGGGATCGTATTCGTAGGTCTCGTCACCGATGAAAAGGCGCTTCGATCCTTGCGCGATCACAGCCAGTGCCGCTTTCTGCACGACCGGTTTGGCCCCCGACGGTTGCGACAGCCGATGCAGGTACAGGCCTTCGACCGGCGTATCCAGCGCCCCTTCCAGGTTGCCGGTCATGCGCTCGAGCGTGCAGAGCAGCTCGGACCGCGCCAGTTCGCAGGCGGCGTCCTGGGCGGCGGCGCCGGGCGCGAGGGATCGGGCAGAATTCAGGGACATCGAGGGGCTCCCGGGGGCGCGCCGCCCGCATACCAGAGGGGCGGCGGCGGCAGAGGATTGGGTGTCCGCCAGTGTATTGCCATCTTGCGCGGTTCGCGCCCGACCGGAATAGGGGAACGGAGGTTTAGGCAGGAATTCCGGAGAAAACGGCGGGTCGCGTTGAATCGGCTGCCGGGCCGGAGGATCAGGCAAAAAAAGGGCAGGATCAAGCAGCGTGCGCGCGGCTCGCCGGACGCATACTGTCCGCACCCCGGCAGGCTGCCGCAGCGGTGTCCCACTCCGGGACCCGGCGCGCCCGCCAGCCCCTGAAGGAGCACACATGCGTTACAAGAAATTCGGCAGCACGGGCCTGTTCGTCTCGGAGCTTTGCCTGGGCACCATGACCTTCGGCGGCGAAGGCGAGCTCTGGAGCAAGATCGGCAGCCTGCAACAGGAAGACGCCAACCGGCTGGTGGGCCGCGCGCTGGACGCGGGCGTCAATTTCATCGACACGGCGGACGTGTACTCCGAAGGCCGCTCGGAAATCATCACGGGACAGGCGTTGCGCGATCTGAAGATCCCGCGTGAGGACGTTGTGATCGCCACCAAGGTCTTCGGGCAGACGGGCGCCGGCGTCAATGCCCGCGGCAATTCGCGCGTGCACATCCTGGATGGCGTCAAGAAGAGCCTGTCCCGCTTGCAGCTTGACCATATCGACCTGTATCAGATCCATGGCTTCGACCCCGCCACGCCGGTCGAGGAAACGATGCGGGCGCTGGACACGCTGGTGCAGCATGGCCACGTGCGCTATATCGGCGTGTCGAACTGGGCCGCGTGGCAGATCATGAAGGCGCTTGGCATTGCACAGCGCCTGGGGCTGGCGCGCTTTGAGTCGCTGCAGGCCTACTACACCATCGCCGGCCGCGATCTGGAGCGCGAACTGGTTCCCATGCTGCAGAGCGAGGGCGTCGGGCTGATGGTGTGGAGCCCGTTGGCCGGGGGGCTGCTCAGCGGCAAGTACACCCGCGACGGCGAAGCCGAGGCCGGCAGCCGCCGCGTGGCGTTCGATTTTCCGCCTGTGAACCGGGAGCGCGCCTACGACAGCATCGATGCACTGCGGCAGATCGCGGACGCGCGCGGCGTGTCGGTGGCGCAGGTGGCGCTGGCCTGGCTGTTGCACCAGCAGGTCGTCACCAGCGTCATCATCGGCGCCAAGCGCGTGGATCAGCTGGAGGACAATCTGGCCGCCACGGATATCCGGTTGACGCAGGACGAACTGGCCGCGTTGGACAAGGTCAGCGCGCTGCCGCCGGAGTATCCGGGCTGGATGCACGTGCGCCAAGGCGAATACCGCCGCAAGCAATTGCAGGACGCCGGCGCGGTCTGACGCGAACGGCGCTCATGGACGGACCGGTGCGCCAGCGCTGGTCCGCACCAGCCAGGCGTCATGCATGCTCGTGTGGAAGGCCAAGGGCAAACTCCGTACTCCAACGGCGGTCGGCCATCTTAGCGCGGTGATTCTTCACCCCCAGCTAGTAAAATCGCACCGGTCTCCACACTTGAAGTTTCAACATGAGCGAGTTTTTCACGTCCGACGAACTGCTGGCGTTGCGTGAACACGGCATCGCGGTGTTTGCCGACCGCCTGCTGATCGATGTGCAGCCTCCGATGTCCGACGCACGCATTGCCGAGATCGAGGCGCTGTGCGAAGGGCCGCTGCCGCCGGCGTTGCTCGACCTGTGGCGGCTTACCGCGGGGGGCGAATTGGCCTACGATCTGCGCGCACAGATGGACGGCAACGAAGAGGCCTTGAGCTGGTCCGAGCTGTTCTACGACGGCAGCGACCAGTACCGCGACCTGCAAGGCTGGATCGAGCACGAGCAGGAGTGCGCCGAGGAAGCCGCCGCCGAGGACGGGGCGACGTGGAATGGAAAGCTGCGCTATCTGCCGATAGGCGGTTTCGAATACTGTGACCGCATCTACGTCGCCATGGAACCGGGGCCGCGCGCGGGCAGCGTCGTCGCGTGGAAGCAGGGCCTGCCCGGCTGGACGCACGCCTTGCAGCAGGACGGCATCGCGACCATCGCGCCGGACCTGCATGCCGCGTTTGCCGCGCTGTGCCTGGAAACCGATCCCGAGGAAGACGAGGACAGCACTGGCCTGCGCGTACTGGAGTACCTGGATGAGCGCGTGTCGGATCACGGCATGCCGCAATCGCTGGCGGACCGCGTGGCCGTCTTCTACCGGCAGGCGCTGGTGGACTGGCGCGGCCCGCTCGAGGACGGAACGCTGGCCGCCAAGCCTGGTCTGGCCGCGCTGGCCTTGCAGCACGCGTTGTCGCAGGATGACGCGGCCCTTGT
>DMTA01000243.1 GCA_003454835.1 Achromobacter sp.
GGCGCCGCCTTCCTGCAGCTGCCGCCCCGGCCCGTCCTGTCCAACGCGTCCTCGGGCGTGCCGCGCGCGGCGGGGTTGGTGTCGCTGGCGCTGTTCGCCGCCCTGATGGCGGGACTGCCGCTGTGGGCGCTGGTGTCGGATGGTGCGTTGGCCAGCCAGATCGCCGGCTTCTACCGCGCCGGCGCGCTGGTCTTTGGCGGCGGGCACGTGGTGCTGCCGCTGCTGGAAACCGCGTCCGTTTCTTCCGGGATGGTGTCCAACGCGGATTTCCTGGCCGGCTACGGCGCGGCGCAGGCGATGCCCGGCCCGTTGTTCACCTTTGCGGCTTTCCTGGGCGCCATGTCGTCCGGCCCCTTGTCCGGCTGGGCGGGCGGGCTGACGCTGCTGTGCGTCATCTTCGTGCCAGGCGCCTTGCTGCTCGCCGCGGCGCTGCCATTCTGGGACTCGCTGCGCCGCCGGCCGGGCGTGCGCAACATGGTGGCCGGCGTCAATGCCAGCGTCGTCGGCATCCTGCTCGGCGCGCTGTACGACCCGGTCTGGACCAGCGCGATTCTTGGCAAGGCGGACTTCGGCCTGGCATTGCTGCTGTTCGCGCTGCTGGTCTATGCGCGCTGGTCGCCGGTGTGGGTGGTGCTGCTGGCGGCCTTTAGCGGTTGGTCGCTGGGCTGGCTGGTCTAGCCGTTGTTTGCGCCAAGGCGCCGGCCCAAAGCCGGCGACAACAGCAGCAACGGCGCGACAATCACCGCCCCAATCAACGCCATGGCGGCCTGCGGCGCCATCCCGCTATCGAGCAGCACGGTCGCGATCACCGCCGACCCGCTCATCTGGAACAATCCATACACGGCCGCCGCAGTGCCCGCCCGGTCCGCGAACGGCTCAAGCGCCAGACTCAGCCCCGATCCCAACGCCAGCGAAAACCCCACGGTCAGCACCGCCACGGGCAGCATGAAAACCCACGCCGACAGCGGCGCCCACAGCCACGCGCCCAGATGCAGGGCCGACGCCAGCAGCAACGCCGCCATGCCGACACGCACCATGGTGTAGCGGCCGTACCGCGCGATGAAGGTAGGCGCCAGGAAGAACGCCGCGATGTTGATCGCCGCATTGCCGCCGAACCAGGCGGAAAATCCCAACTCCGAATACCCGAGCTGCTGCACCAGCACGACGGGCGCGGCCGACACGAACACCAGGATCATGGCCATGCCCGCCATGCCGAAGCACGCAAAGTACAGGAACCGGCCGCTGGCAACGATGGGGGCATAGCGGGGCAGGCTGTATAACGCACCCGGGCGGTGCGCCGGCTTGGCCCGCGTTTCCTCGAAGCGCAGCGCAAGCAGCGACGCCAGTGCCAACGCAAACACGGCCATGAACACGAACGTGCTGCGCCAGCCCGCATGTAGCGCCAGCACGCCGCCCACCATTGGGGCCAGCGCCGGCACCGTGCACAGCGCGCCATTCAAGTAGCTGTAGACCCGCGCGCCAATGGCCGGACTGAAGCAATCGCGCACGGCGGCAAACGCTACCAGCGACGCCGAACACGCGCCCAATCCCTGCACGATGCGGGCGGCGTAAAACACCTCGAGCGACGTGGCCGCCGCCCCGAGCGCGGATCCCGCCAGATACGCCAGCGCCCCGCACAGCGCCACGGGCCGCCGGCCATAGCGGTCGGCAAGGGGTCCGATCAGCACTTGGCCCAGGCCGACCGCAAAGATGAACAGCGTGATGCTGGCCTGCAGCGCGCCAATGGGCGCACCAAACGCGTGCGCCATGGCGGGCAGGGAGGGCAGGTAGATGTCGATGGCCATCGGCGTAAGCGTGACCAGTCCCATCAAAAGACCGATCAGCCAGCGCTGGCCTCGGGGCGTCAGGGCAGACTTCATTGCAGGCTCTGGGCCCATTGCAGACCCGGGAAAACCCGACATTATCCATGATCGTGCGCCGCCGGGCTGGCGTAGAATGCCTTTCCCATGAACCCGCCCGTCTTGCGTCCTCGCATCGTTATCCTTTACT
This sequence comes from Achromobacter sp., assembly GCA_003454835.1. GTDB lineage: Bacteria > Pseudomonadota > Gammaproteobacteria > Burkholderiales > Burkholderiaceae_B > Achromobacter. The sequence goes on from DMTA01000243.1 coordinate 2,011, forward strand.
GCACGCAGTGCCAGTGGCTGCTGCGCGCCGGCTGGATGGCGCAGGAGCTGCTTTCCACCTTTTCGACCGATCTGGGCGAAGTGGCGCTGCAGCCCGGCACCGGCGGCATCTTCCAGATCACCTACAACGGCGATCTGATCTGGGACCGCAAGCGCGACGGCGGCTTTCCCGAAGCCAAGATCCTGAAGCAGCGTGTGCGCGACCGTCTGGACCCAGGCCGCCCGCTCGGACATATCGATGGGCATACCGCCGGCGACGCCTCCGCACCTGAAGGCTGAATCTGCCCGGGGAAAAGGTGAGCCATGCGTCGGCCTGGACGTCGACGCCGCCATCATGGACCAGTCAATACGCCAATTCTTGGATCTGTCGCGCCGGCATCGGCACGCGTAATGTTGCGGTCATCAACCACAGCAGCAAGGAATTGGAATGACCCGCCTGAACTGGCAAGAAACCGCACCCGATGGCGCGAAAGCCCTCTTTGGCATCCACCACTACGTCACACAGCGCACGGCGCTTCCGGCGGAACTCGTGCATCTCGTGTTCCTGCGCGTTTCGCAGATCAATGGCTGCGCGCACTGCATCGACCTGCACACGCGTGACCTGCGCAAAACCATGTCGGTCGACAAGATCACGCTGGTGCCGGTGTGGGACGAAGTGCACCACCTGTTCTCCGACCAGGAACGCGCCGCGTTGGCGTGGGCAGAGGAAGTGACCCGCGTGAGCGAAACCCACGCGTCGGACGAAGCCTACGCCGCCGCCTCGGCCGCGTTCGCACCTAAGGACCTGGTCGACCTCACGATCGCGATCGCTGCCATGAACGCGTTCAATCGGTTGGGCGTTCCCTTCCGGGTTCCCGTCGCAGCCAAAGCGTGACGGTCCGCAGAACGCCAATCACACCCGCGCGGCGTTCCAGGTCAGCCAGCGATACGCAAAAAAAGGCCGGTCCTTGCGAGACCGGCCAAAGCAGCACTACCCCGAAACTTGCTTTGCAGTTACGCAGCAGACTCCGCGTGCTTGAGCGCTTCGCGCGCCTTGCGCTGACGCAGAGCCGACACCGCGAGCAACGCGATCAGTCCCACGCACGCCAGGATGAAGCCCAGGCTGATGGGCCGCGTCACGAAGATCGACAGTTCACCGCGCGACAGCAGCAGGGCGCGGCGGAAGTTCTCTTCCACCATGGGCCCGAGCACAAAGCCCAGCAGCAGCGGCGCCGGTTCAAACCGCAGCCGGATCAGCGCGTAACCCGCGGCGCCGAACACGGTCACCATCCCCACATCGAACAGGTTGTTGTTCGTGCTGTAGACCCCCACGCAGACAAAGAACAGCGCGGCAGGGAACAGATAGCGGAAGGGAACGGTCAACAGGCGCACCCACATGCCGATCAGCGGCAGGTTCAAGAGCAGCAGCAGCACGTTGCCGACCCAGAAGCTGGCGATCAGCCCCCAGAACATGTCGGCGTGTTCGATCATCATCTGCGGACCCGGCTGGATGCCGTGGATGATGAGCGCGCCCAGCATCAGCGCCATGACCGGATCGCCAGGGATGCCCAGGCTCATGGTCGGAATGAAGCTGGTCTGCGTCGAGGCGCTGGTGGCCGCTTCCGGACCGGCGATGCCTTCGATGGCGCCGCGGCCGAAACGGCGCGGTTCCTTTGCCACCTTCTTTTCCGTTGCGTACGAAATGAACGACGCAATGGTCGGACCCGTGCCCGGCAGGATGCCGAACGCCGCGCCGATGGCCGTGCCGCGCACCAGCGCGCCGCGCGACTGCTTGATGTCGCCGGCTTCCGGACGCATGGACTTCAGGCTTATCTTCGCTGACGTGACCTTGCTGTCGCCACCGATGCGATTGATGTTTTTCAGGAAGTCCGCCACGCCGAAAAGGCCCATGGCCAGCGCCACGATCTGCAGGCCGTCGGACAGTTCCAGAATGCCGAAGTGAAAGCGCATCGTGCCCGTGTTGACGTCGGTGCCCACCACGCCCAGCAGCAGGCCGACTACAACCATCGCCACGCCCTTGATCGCCGATCCCTTGGCCAGCGTGGCGCCGGCCAGCAGGCCCAGCATCATCATCGAAAAGTATTCGGCCGGACCGAACTTGAACGCGACGTCAACCAGCAGCGGCGAGAAAAGGATCATCGCCAGAATGCCGACGGACGCGCCGCAGAACGACGAGAACATCAGCATGAAGAGCGCCGAACCGGCCTTGCCGTTGCGCGCCAGCGGATTGCCGTCCAGACACGCCACCGCATGCGACGCGGTGCCAGGCAGGTTCAGCATGATCGACGTGATGCCGCCGCCGTATTGCGAACCGTAATAGATGCCGGACAGCATCACCAGCGCCGCGGTGGGCGTCATCGTGTAGGTCAGCGGCAGCAGGATCGAAATGGCGGCAAGCACGCCCATGCCCGGCAGCACGCCGATCAGGTTGCCCATGAACACGCCGAAGATGGCCCACATCAGGTTGTCCAGCGCGAACGCGACAGAGAACCCGTGCATCAGGTTATTGAAGATTTCCATGGATCAACCCCAGCGGAACAACGGAAACTGGAGCTGCAGGGCCCAGGAGAAAACCGCCACGCCAAGCACCGTGACGCCGGCGGCAAGAATGGCTGCGCTGCGCCAGGTGTGCTGGCGATCGCCCATGGCAGAGATGAAGACCAGCACGAAGGTCGCGGGCACCAGGCCGCCGAACTTGCCGATCAGAATGAAGGACAGCAACCCGCCGATGATGCAGCCCCAGCCGCGCCACTCGGGCGGCGCCACTTCTTCGGCATCTTCCTCGACAACAACGGGCGAGGTCGCCGTCTTGGCAATGGCCAGTCCCAGAAGGACCAGCAGCACGCCCAGGATCGCGGGGAACATGCCCGGACCCATGCGATCAAGGCTTCCCAATGTGTAGGTTGACGCCTGCGCGATGGCGCCCAGGCCCAGCACGATCATCGTGCCCGCGGCCCACGCCTCGCGCCGTACGGCGCTGCGTTTTGATTGCATGGTCTTTTCCTCCCGTTGTTGTGCTTATGTCTGACTGCGGTCTGAACAAAAGCTGACACTGCAATGAATGCGGGAGTCTAAAAATCCAAACTTCCGTTCACCTTTCAAGGCGCGCGAAAGTTGCGCGGGGGAGTGCGTATCGCAACGAAACCGGGGGAAATCCCTAGGCCTTTTTCAAACGAAAGGCGGGCGTTGCGCGCATGTGGATCACATGCGCGCATGGGCATCGACAGGCACTACAGGCCCAGTTCGGACAGTCCCGGATGATCGTCGGGACGCCGTCCCAGCGGCCAGTGGTATTTGCGGTCCGCTTCCTTGATCGGCATGTCGTTGATGCACGCGTAGCGGTTGATCATCAGACCGTCTTCACCGAACTCCCAGTTCTCGTTGCCGTACGAACGGAACCAGTTGCCCGAATCGTCATGCCATTCGTAGGCATAGCGCACCGCGATGCGGTTGCCGTTATAGGCCCACAGTTCCTTGATCAGGCGGTAGTCCAGCTCGCGCGCCCATTTGCGCGCCAGAAACGCGCGCGCTTCCTCGCGATTCGTTGCGAACTCGGCGCGGTTGCGCCAGTGGGTGTCCAGACTGTAGGCCAGCGAAACCTTGTCGGGATCGCGGCTGTTCCAGCCGTCTTCGGCCAGGCGGACTTTCTGAATGGCGCTCTCGCGCGTGAACGGAGCGAGGGGCGGGCGGACTTCGGAGGGGGTCGTCATGGCAAGGGCCTCATGGACACGGGGTGAAAAAATGGAAGAGGAGGACGTGGGCTCAGTTGTCCGCGTCAAGCAGCGCCTGGGCGGCGCGTTCGGCGCTGTCGGTGATCGACGCATCGCCTGTGACCATGGCCACGGCAATCGCGCCATCGATCAGCACCAGCAACTGGCGCGCGCGCTCATCGGCGTTCGGCAGGCCCGCGGCCTGCACCAGCGACAGCACGTGGGCAAGCAGGCGTTCCTTGTGGCGCCGGGCGACCGCGCGGATCGGGCTGTCCGCGTCGCCGATTTCGCCGGCGGCGTTGATGAACGCGCAACCGTGAAACCCATCCGATGCGAACCATTCGCGCAGCGCATCGAAGACGGACAAAAGGCGCGCGCGCGGCGAGGACACGCGCGTCGTCGCGTCGATGAACCACTGCATCCAGCGCTCGTCGCGGGCGGTAAGCGCCGCGGCAACCAGGACTTCCTTCGTGCCGTAATGCTTGTATATGCTCTTGCGCGATACGCCGGAGGTCTTGACGATGAGGTCCATGCCGGTGGCATTGATGCCGCCGCCATAGATCAAATGTTCGGTGGCGCGCAGCAGCTTTTCCTGCACGTCGGAAGCGGGGGTAAGGGCGGTGTCGGACATATGGAGAATGATCGTTCTATCTGCAATGGGCAGATGGTAGAACGATCATTCTCCAAAGTCAATCAACTGTTGTGTCGTAGCGTGGCCCGCACCATGCGCGTCGGCAATGCGCGAAGCTCTCATGACATCTCCGGTACTCCTGCTTGCTATTTCTGTCAATTAAGTGCTAAAATCTTTTATCTATCGGCAAAACGACACACAACAATATTAAGAGTTGCTGATATCTCTTCCCGGCGCCGCCTGTCTTCTGAATGCTCCCCCGCAACTGCGGCATTCATGGCCCGCCAGAATCTGTGCATGGTGCTCGGCGGGGGATGCCATGTGCCTGTCCAGGAGCATGCTTATGACTCATCAATTGACTGCCAAGAAGGGAAGCTTCGAGATCCCCCCGCTGAATTGGAAAGCGCCCGAATCCAACAAGCAGTCCGACCGTCACGACGCGCCCACCCGCAGCGCCGAGACCTCCAAGCAGGCCGACGTTTCACGCGTCAAGTCATAAATCGATATGCGGGTAATCCGGTAAGCCGCTGATCGGATCAGCATCTGATCCGGTAATCCGACGGGCCCAGAAGCCGATCCGCCCTCAAGCCGGAACACTTCTGGGCCGCCGGCCAGACCGGTTTCATCCCAGGGTGCGCTGCTGGACCTGATTGCGCCCGTTCAATTTCGCCAGATACAAAAGTTCGTCAGCGGCCCGGAAAAGACTGCTGGCGGATTCCGCATGGCTCCACGAAATGCACGCCACGCCGAAACTGGCCGTCAGGCCAAACGTGACGCCGCTTTCCGACGTGACGGTGCTCGCGCCAATCGCCGCGCGCATTCTTTCCGCCATCTCCATCGCCTGCTGCGCACCACGCGTGCGGCATAGCACGGCAAATTCCTCTCCGCCCACGCGCGCGACCACATCTGACTGACGCCACGTTGCGCGGCACAGTTCGGCCACGGCCTTCAGGGCCAGGTCGCCGCTCGCATGCCCGTGCGTATCGTTGATGGTCTTGAAGTGATCGATATCGAACAGGATGAAGGCAAGCATCGGCTGGCTTTCGTCCCAATGCAGGCGCGCCGCCTCAAACCGCTTCTCGAAAGCGCGGCGATTCAGCAGTCCCGTCAGGTAGTCCGTCTCGGCGGTATGCGCCAGGTCTGCAATCAGGCGATCGCGCTCCGCCTCCAGACGCTTGCGCGCGGCGGAGTTTTCCTTCAACACGCGCAGCGCATTGAACACCTCTTCAACTTCGCCGTGGTATTTGCCCGGTGGGATCTTCGGCGGGGTTGAGCCGCTGGCGATTGAGCCGATGATGCGCGTGGCCAGCGCAAAAGGCTGGATCACGCGCTTGCGGAACTGCACCAACGCCACCGCCAGCGCTGCCACAAGCAGGGCAGTCGCCGCCAGCGTCACGGCGAGCAAGCGGGCCGCCGACATGCGATGCGCGTCGATGTGACGCTCCATTTCCTCTAGAAGCACGTCGCGAAATTCAGTGATCGCGCCCATCATCGGCACATACGCCGCGGCCAGATCGCCGGTGGACACCGGCGCCGCGTCCCACTGCCTCGACGCCTGCTCGCGCACCCGCTCCAGGTAGGCCAGGCCGTCTCCAAAGTAGCGCCGTTCCATCCGCGCATACACTTCCGACGCCCGCACATCCGGATGCGTCGCCATCCGCATCCGGATCAGCGCATGCAACTCGTCGATCCTGCCCAGCACGCGTTCGATGCGGAACTGTTCCTCGGCGGTCAGCTTCCGGTGCCGGCTCAGTGCGGGCGTGTAGGTGGAGCCAAGCAGACCGGCCTGTTCGCGCAGCTCGCTGGCCAGCAGCGCCAGCGTCAACAGGCTGGGCGCATTGGCTTCACTGCGCATGACCAGCCCGGCGTTGGCGGCCAGGCTTGCCTGCCATTGCGGGATGACGCGCACCATGGCGCTGACCGTGTCCCACAGCATCTGTCCGGATAGCTGATCCCGCGGGGTGGCGATCAGCCGGTCAACGTCCTGGCGCGCCTGGTCTAGTGTCTGGCGTATGCGTTGAATCTCGCCGCGCTTTGCCTTGCCATCCTCACCGGGATGCAGGGCGAGCAACGCGTCGATCAGGCCATCCGTCTTGGCGCGAGCGGCGGTCAGGGATGCCGCGACATGCGGCTGCACGGGCAGGGCGGATCCCAACGCCGCGTTCATCGGACCGCGTTCGGCGGAGGCTCGCTCCATGACGCGGATCGTTGCCCGGACCGAGGCGAATGCCTGCCGCGCTTCCGACGCCGCGCCGTACGACTGCCAATTCTGGTAGAGCAGGATGCCGGCAAGCACCGACACCAACAACAACACGCCTGCAGCCAGCGCGATGAAATGACGTTCCAGGGATTTGGGCGCGACGGCAGGGCGCAACATCTCGGCGTGCAGGTCCAGGCAAAGTCGAAGCTGCGCAGGATACTGTAATTGCCCCTGCCAATAACGCGGTTTTGGCAGATTCCTACCTATTTCAATTTATGCCAGCAAGATTATTTCGCTACAACGCGTTTAATTGCATTTATCTGCGAAAACTTGCCCGAGGCTTCGCGCTACTCACGATACCGGAAGGATAGACTCGCGCGCCGGGCCTCACGCCTCGTGCATCACCACGCGGTTGCGTCCTTGCTGCTTGGCCACGTACAGCGCCGCATCAGCCGCGCGGAACGTCTCATCCACGTCCGGACCCGTCGACGGCCACTGCGCCACGCCGGCCGAAACCGTCACGTGGTTGGCGCCGTGCATTGGGCGTCGGGCAATGTGCGCCCGCAGCCGTTCGGCTACGTTCACTGCCTCTCGCGCCGCCACGCCGGGCAACAGGATCAGGAATTCCTCGCCGCCATTGCGGCACAGCACGTCCGATGGCCGCGAACATTCACGCATGATCTGCGCCATGTCGCGAATTACCTCGTCGCCGACGTTGTGGCCGTAGGTGTCGTTGATGCGTTTGAAATGGTCGATATCCAGCGCCACCACCGAAAACGGCGTGCTGCCAGCCTGCATCTGGTCCACCGCGTCCTGCGTGCCGCGGCGGTTGCGCAGTCCGGTCAGCGGGTCCGTGATGCTGTCCAGGTTCAGTTTCCCGATCTTGTCCTGCAGGCTCGTGAAGCTGGCCATCACGGCGCGCTTGAGCCGTTCAGCCTCGAAGTACCAGGCTTTCACCGACTGCACACGCTGCATCGCCACGGACATGTCCTGATGCTCCACGTTCGTGGCCAGTTGCGACAGCGGCAGCGAAATCATGCGTGCGCACCACCAGATGGCCAGCAGGAAAGCCACCGCCAGCGGCGCGGCATAGCCCAGCAACGCCCATATCAGGTCATGGATCGGTTCCAGCGTGACCTGGGCGGGGCGCTGCGCCACCACGCCCCAGCCGCTGATGGGCACCGGCGCATACCCGGCCAGCATGTCCACCCCTTTGGTATTGATGACGCGCATCGCGCCGGTATTGCCCTTGATCACCGATGCGACCACCGGGTTTGTCAGCACCGTCTCGCCGACGCGCGCGGGATCGGTGTGATAGAGCAGTTGTCCGTCGCCATCGACCACGTACAGATACGAGCCGTCGTGGTAGTGGTGCTTGCCCAGCAACTCATTCAACGCGCTTTCATTGCGCAGGTAGATGGTGCCCCCGAGGTACCCCATATAGGTGCCGTCGTTTGAAAAAATCGGGTGCGTGACATTGATCAGCAGGTTGCCCGCGATGGACACGTAAGGCTTGCTGATCATGGGCTGGCGCTTGCTCAGAGCGGCACGGCTGCCGGGGCTGTCGACCGTTGCGCCCAGATAGCTGCGGAACGAAGCCGTGGTGGCAAGGATGGTGCCGTCCACGCCCACCACGCCCACCGAGTTGAAGCTGTCCGTCTGCTGTTGCACGCGCATCACTTCGGCGGCAAGGCGTTCGGGCGATTCCATCATGTCGGGCATGTGCCGGGCGCTATATCCCAACTGCTGCTGCGCCGATCGCAGAAAACTGGCGGCGCCTTCCGCCAGCTTCGTCGCGTAGACGCGGTTCGATTCGAGCGTGTTCTCGATCAGTTGCTCACGCTGCACGCGATAGCTTGCATACAGGGCGTTTGCGGTGGCGGCGATCGCGCTGAAGACGGTAAGCGCAAGCACAAGCCCGCGGAGATTGATTTGCATGGGATCGGAACGGGCAGGGGACGAGCCGGGCGCTTCGGCGCTTACCCGGATCCGAATGACATCGGCCGAGATGAGAGCCGCAGCGCGGTGATTGTAAGGTCACTCTCACCATTACGGCAGGTCGTGCGGATCCTGTAGGTCTGGCTCATGCGGGTCGTCCAGCAGGCGCGCGGCGGGCGACTGCGCAGCCGCGCCGGCCCGGAAATACCCCATCACCGTCGCCACGCTGGCGTGGCCGGTCATCGCCATGGTGTCCCCCAGCGGCACGTTGCGCCGGCCTGCTTCCGTGACAAACCCCGAACGCAGACTATGCGCCGAGTACGCGCCGTCCAGCCCCGCCAGCCGGCTGCGTTCCAGCACGATGTCCCNNATGCGCCAACGTATAAAGATAGCCATCGCCCGTGCGCCGGGTGTTTTCCAGCGTGGCGCGCACCACCTCCGAGCGTCGGCGTCCGCCGCTGGCCCAGGCGAACAGCAGGAGCGCGCGGTCCCGCTTGCCGCGTAACGTGTCGTCGCAGGTGTCCAGCATTGCTTCAAACGGTTCGCGCGTCAGCGCCTCTTTGCGGGCGGGCGCCACGCCGCGGCGGGCATAGGCGCGGCGGGTCTTGGACACCAGCTCACGCACAGTGGCCGTGCGGCAGGGATTCGGGTGTCCCAGCAGTTCATGCGCTTTCGACAACACCGACAGGCGCTGCAGCAGCGTGTTCAGGCTGGGCGCGCCCAGGCGGCCCTTTGCTTTCAATCGCACCAGCTCCCGGTCCAGCTCCAGCGGCAACTCCCACTCCAGGCCGTTCACGGAAGAACGCTGCGCGTGGTCCACGACAAACTGAATGACCGCGGCCTCGGAGACGGGCAAGACAAAAGACCGGCCATACCGCAACCCGAACCAGGCCGTCCAATACCGGATTGCCGCGCGGTAACTCGCCGCCGTGTTGGCCGAGCTGCCTTCGCGCAGCAAGTCGCGCACGGCGCTGTCCGCGTGGCTGTCGAGCGTATCCGGATCCAGCCGCGCCAAGGCGCCGGTCAGCGCCGGCGAGGTGCCAGGCAAATCATTCATGCGTTCGCGCCCACGGCAGTTGGCCGTTCCTTAGGTAATAAAACAGTCGAACAATCTCGTCATGTTAGCTGGTGGGCGCGGCGACCCCGGCGTGCGGCCGTTGGGCCCGGCGCCAGACGCGGTGCTACGATTCCCGCACGCAAGTCAACTACCGGCGCTGAGGCGCAGACCATCGCGGTAAGTGTCCCGGCGGCGTTCCTTCAAGGAGCATTCCATGGCCGCAACCGTCGCAGATTATCTTGTCAAAGTGCTTGCAGAAGTTGGCGTCCGCCGCATCTGGGGGGTGACGGGCGACAGTCTCAATGGACTGAACGACAGCCTTCGCAGGATGGAACAGATCGAGTGGATGCACACCCGCCACGAAGAGACCGCGGCTTTCGCTGCCGGCGCCGAGGCTGCCATTACCGGCACGCTGGCGGTATGCGCCGGCAGTTGCGGACCCGGCAATCTGCATCTGATCAACGGTCTCTTCGACTGCCAACGCAGCCGCGTCCCCGTGCTGGCCATCGCCGCCCATATTCCGTCTTCCGAAATCGGGCTGGGGTATTTCCAGGAAACCCACCCGCAGGACCTGTTCAAGGAATGCTCGGAATTCGTCGAGCTTGTTTCCAACCCCGCGCAACTTCCGGGAATACTGGCCCGCGCCATCAACACGGCTGTCGGCCGGCAGGGCGTGGCGGTCCTGGTGATACCTGGCGACGTGGCACTTGCTGCCGCACCCGCAGACGTGCCGGCGTCTTGGCCGTTGCCGCCCGCGCGCCCGCACATCCGCCCGGACGCCGCAGCTGTGCAGGAATTGGCCCAGCTGCTGAAGGGGGCAGGGAAGGTGTCGATTTTGGCCGGCAGCGGCTGCGCGGGCAGTCACGATGCGGTGGTCGCGCTGGCCGAGCGGCTCAAGGCGCCCATCGTCCATGCGCTGCGCGGCAAAGAGCACGTCGAGTGGGATAACCCCTTCGATGTCGGCATGACCGGCTTCATCGGCTTTTCATCCGGCTATCACGCGATGGAAAACGCCGATCTGCTGCTGATGCTGGGCACCGATTTTCCGTATCGCCCGTTCTATCCCAAACACGCAAAGGTCGTGCAGGTCGATCGCGACCCAGCCGCCCTCGGCCGCCGTGCACCGTTGACGCTGGGCATTGCCGCCGACGTCGGCGAGACCATTGCCGCGCTGCTCGACGAGCTTGACGAGCGCCAGGACAGCGCCTTCCTCGACGCAGCGCTCCGGCATTACCGGGACTCCCGCAAAGAGCTCGACAGCCTGGCTACCCCGGCGCCCGCAGGTCGGCCCCTGCATCCCCAATATCTGGCCCGCCGCATCAATGAACTGGCCGATGAAGACGCCATCTTCGCGGCGGACGTCGGCTCGCCCACCGTGTGGGCTGCGCGATACCTCACGATGAACGGAAAGCGCCGCCTGCTGGGCTCCTTCAACCACGGCTCAATGGCCAACGCGATGCTCCAGGCAATCGGCGCGCAGGCGGCGGCGCCGGGCCGGCAGGTGATTTCCATGTCCGGCGACGGCGGGTTCACCATGATGATGGGCGACTTCCTGTCCCTGTCCCAGTTGCAACTGCCGGTGAAGATCGTCGTCTTCAACAACGGATCGCTCGGCTTTGTCTCCATGGAAATGAAAGCCGCCGGGTTTCTGGATACAGGCACCGACCTGCAAAACCCCAATTTCGCCGCCATGGCCGAAGCGGTCGGCGTACGGGGCATCCGTGTCGAATCATCGGAGTTCCTGGACGAGGCGTTGCAGGAAGCGCTGGCCCATCCCGGTCCGGTGCTGGTTGATGTGCTGACCTCATCGCAAGAGCTGATCATCCCGCCCAAGATCAAGCTCGAACAGGCCAAGGGCTTCGGTCTGTACATGCTGAAGGCCATCATGAACGGCAGAGGCGACGAGGTGATTGAGTTGGCGAGAACGAATTTGGGGCGGTGAGGGCGAATTTGGGACGGTGAGGGTGAATTTGGGACGGTGAGGGCGCGACGACGGCCGTATGGCCTTTTTTGATAGGGAGATGAAGGCGAGGGCAGCAATCCGCCAGCGTCCGTTTTCGTGCCTTTTTCAGCGCCTTTCCGCGTGTCATCGAGATTTTCGACAGGTGGCGTACCGAAATGCGCCGGATTTCTGCCATTTTGCGCGCCGGCGAGGATATGCGGACTTTGACGCTTTTGTTGTATTAAAAATTATGTACGATGTAAGATATCAAACATGATTACAGTACAACTCACGATAAGGTTCCATTATCGTGAGTAATTCAATCCGTTAACTGCTCAAAATTCACGATGGCCACTGGGATCACCGAATCAGACGTCTGGACCGCCGCAGACGCGCTCTTGCTGGAGGGCGCCCGACCCACCATCGAGCGGGTCCGGCAGAAAATCGGTCGTGGTTCCCCCAATACCGTCAGCCCGCATCTGGAAACCTGGTTCCGCGCCCTCGGCGCCCGCATTCAGGATCCCCGTGCCTTCGCCGCGCCGCCCACCGTACCCGACCCCATCGCGCAAGCCGCCACGCATTTCTGGGAAGCGGCGATGGCCGCGGCCAGGGCGGAACAGGCTCAGGCCTATCAGGAACGGTGGGAAGAACTGGCGAGGGAGGGGGAGCGGTTTGCAGCGCTGGCTGAACAACTGGAGCAGCGCGAGGCGCAACTGCTCGAGCGCGAGCGGGACCTGCAGGAAGCCTTGAAGGTCGCCACGGCCCAATTGGCAACCACGGAAGCCCGTCTGCAAGCGGCAGAAGCGCAATTGCGCCAGCGCGACAAGGCGCTGACCACAACGCAGGCCTCTCTGGAGGATGCTCGCGGCGCCAACAAGGCGCTGTTGGCCGACGCCGAACAGGACCGCGATCGCCACGCGCAGGCAATTTCCGCCCTGGAGGCACGCCACGCCGCCCACGAGCGACGATGGCTCAACGAGTTGGATGCGGAGCGCGGCACCGTAAAACGCCTGCAAACCCGGCTGGACGCGGCGGTGGCTGCCGCCCAGCATCAGACAGATCAATTGCGCGACGCGCTCGCCGCCGCGCAAGAACAGCTTCGCGCGTCGGAACAGCAGGTGTCTGCTTTGCAGGCGCAAACGCTGGCGGACCAGCGCCAGCAACAAACCGAGTCCGTCGCCGCCGCCAATGCGCGCCAGGCCGGTCAGGCGCGGGAATCTGACCTGGCGCAACGCCTGGCCGCGGCATCCGCGCAGGTTAATGATCTGTTGTCGCAACTGAAGTCGCGCGACGCCCAGTTCGGCGAGCTGGCGAACCGCCTGCTGGCCCTCCAGGAAACGCCAAGGCCCGCGCCACCGCCGCACCAACAGGATTCGTGACTTCAGGAAAAACCTTGCTCGTCCGCGTAACGGAGCAGTTCGGCGTTGGTCTCGATGTTGAGCTTGCGCATGGCCGACTGTTTTTGCGTGCCTATCGTCGCCACCGACCGGTGCAGGCGCCGCGCGATTTCGGTGACCGAAAGCCCCTGCGCAAACATCCGCACCACCTCAAGCTCTTTCGGCGACAACCCCTTTCCCTTGCCGGCGCGCCCCATAGTCACATCGTTCTGGCTGAGCCGCTGGCTGATGCTGTTTGACAGGATCGGCCCGCTTTCGGTCAGCGCTCGCACGCAAATGGACACCAGCTCATCGATCGGTTCCTCCTTGCTGACGATGCCCGCCACACCCACCTGACGAAGCTGGTTCAGGATGCCGCTATTGGACAGCATTGTGAAAACCACGATGGGGATTTCCGGGAACAGGCGCTGCAACCGTTCAATCAGCCGCAACCCATCCTCGTCGGCGGACCGGGCGGCCATTGAAAAGTCGGTGACGATGAGATGGCAGGGATGATCCTGTACGGCGGTAACGAGTTCGAGGCCCGAGCGAGCGGTGGCCACGACGGTGAACCCGGGCACCTCGTTCAGGGAGTCCGCGAGTGCGAGGGAGATGATGGGATGGTCGTCCGCGACGATGATCTGCACATCCTGATCGGACGAAAGCTTCATCATGGTTGTGCCATCGCGTTGATGATCGAATAAGCCTGGTGTTCCCGGGTGTCCGGACTGCGACACAACGCGGGGAAGCCGATCCATGGCTGGCCCCGCCAGGCTGAGAGCGCCAGGATTTTCGGTACTTCCGTCGGTGACCATTTTATGTTCAAACTCCACTGAAAAGGCGAGGAGAAACGGTTGGGCTGCAGGCAGAGATCGCGCAAAGCAGGCGGCCAGGGCTACTGAGAAAGCCGCTGAATCTACCGCCGGATACCCAACCAGTACATAGACAAGGTTCGAAAGCCAGTTGCCTTGGACTCAACAATCGGACCGTTTAATGGCTCTTCCGATGCCTGAATTTGACGGCTAGACCTGGGCCAGCGTGTCGCGCAGCAATTGCACCACCGCCTGACTCTCCGCCTGAGCCGCCGCGTCCAGCCCGGCGCTGCGCAACCGGTCTTCCAATGCCTCCAGACGCTCTGTAATTGCCGTCATCTGCATGACGCTCAATGCGCCCCGCATCCGGTGCAGTGTGCGGCCGAGAAGCCGCTGGTCGTTCAGTTCGAGCGCCCGGACCATTTGCGCAATGTCGGCTTCCATCGTGCTGACGAACAAAGCGCGGTATTTTTCCGGCACCGTCGGTGCGGAATCGAGTTGGCGCATCGGGCGCGGCCGGGCCACGGCTTCCGCCGTGTCGGCCGATGGCGTGCCGGTTCCCTGCAGATGCCGGCGCAACGTGGATAGGCTGATCGGCTTGACCAGCCAGGACGTCATGCCGGCCGCCAGACACCGTTCCTCTTCTTCGCGCATGGCGTTGGCGGTGACGCCGATGACGGGAATGGTGACGCCCTGGGCCCGCAACGCCTTCACGAGTTCATAACCGTTCATACGTGGCATGTTCACGTCGGTCAGCACCACGTCGTAACGCGCAAGCCCCCACAGCATCAGTGCTTCTGCCCCGTCGGACGCCAGGGTGACCTCGCAGCCGAGTTGTTCGAGCTGATGCTGCAACGTCGCCTGGTTGATCGGATTGTCTTCGGCGACGAGAATCGACAGGCCCAGCGGGGCGAAAGGTCCAGTGTCGGCGTGCGGGGCCACGGTATGTTCTCCGCGAACCGCGGCCAGGATGCCGGCGGCAATGTGCTCGACACCGGCTATGACCCGGACGGTGCGGGCGGTGGGCGGCTTTGCGCTTGCGCTGGCCAGCACATGGCGGCCGGGCCAGTCGTGCAGGCTGCCGCTACCGTGGTAGAGGACATCCACCAGAATATCGTCCGGGGTGCCCGCAGGCAGGGGAGTGGACGCCGGAACCGCCTTGGCGCCCCAGCGATTGAGCCACTGGCAGATGTTGTCGGACAGTTCGTGATGCGGACTTCGGACAAAGACGCTCAGTCCGCTCAGGTCCGGCGGGCTGACCGGCTGGCCCGCCGCCACTTCCAGCGGCAGGTCCAGCGCGAAGCTGCTGCCCAACCCGAGCTCGCTGGTGACGCTGATGCTGGTGCCCATCAGTCCGGCCAGGCGCGCGCAGATGGATAGGCCGATGCCGGCGCCGCGCACCGTATGCGAACCGCTGTCGATCTGATAGAAGGGCACAAAAAGCTGCGCCTGTCCTTCCTTGGGAATGCCGATGCCCGTGTCGACCACCTGCAGCCTCAGATGCGTCTTGTCGGGCAGCACCTGTCCTACCGTCAGCCGAACGATCACATGTCCGGAATCGCTGAACTTGATGGCGTTGCTGAGCAAGTTGCTCAGAATTTGGCGAATGCGTACGGCGTCGCCCGTCATCCATTCCGGTACGGCGACATCCACGCAGCAAAAGAGCAGCAGCCCCTTTTGCTCGGCCATTGCCGCGTAAGCGTTCGTGCATTCTTCGACCAGTTCGCGCGGATTGAACTCCGAAAACTCCAGCGCGAGCTGCCCGGCTTCGATCTTGGTGATGTCCAGGACGTCACTGATGAGCTGCAACAGAATCGCCGACGAGCTCTGCATGCGCTCAAGGTGCTGACGCTGTTCCGCGTCCAGCGAGGTGAGGCTCATGAGCTGCAGCGTACCCAGCACGCCGTAGAGCGGCGTCCGGATCTCGTGGCTCATTGTGGCCAGGAAGGTCGACTTGGCTTCGCTTGCCTTGTCCGCCTCGCGTTTGGCGTCGGTCAGGGCCTGTTCGATGACGGCGCGGGCGCTGATGTCCGAGAAGGCGCACAGCACGACGTCCTGGTGGTTGTAGCGGGTGGGCGCATAGGCCACGTACAACGGGCGCCCATCCGTGGCTTGAAAGCTCGCAATCGTGCCCGGGCCGGCCGCTCCGAGCACCTGCCGCAGGAACAGGTTGGTCTGCGGTGAGTTGTCCAGTTCGCGGCCAGCCTCGGCGCCCAGCCATTGAAGCGCCAGGCTGTTGCCGAAAACGACTTCGCCCCCGGGACGCGCCAGTACGCAGAGCGCCACGGGGGCGGTTTCGATCAATGTCCGGCTGAATTCTTCTTTTTCGACGATGTCGCGTTGCGCCTTTGACGCCGGCGCAATGACGTGGCGGCTGTACCAGCGCGACGACACGATGCCGGTCCCGAGACTGAGTAGAAGCAGCAGCCCGGCAATGGCGGGCAGCCAGAGGTTGTCCTGGAAGAAGGCGCGATAACTGACGCGATAGGCGCCCGTCCACACGCCCGACGGGTCCGTGATGCGCAGCACGATTCCGTCCGCCGTGTATTCCAGGCCATCCTTGGACGCGGCCGGTCCAGATGGATCGCCCAGCAATAGCCCCTCACTGCGGTGAGTCAGCCAGAACCCGCCATGCAGCGGCTTGCGCAGGGTCTTTTCGAAGATGTTGATGCGCTGGTGATTGAATTGCGTGGTCGCGTACACGGCAGACGTTCTGTTCTGATCCGTGGACCAGACCGACTGCGGCATGTCTGCATAAAGCAGGCCCAGCATGCTGCCGGGAAGCGCTTCCGACCTGAACCAATGCACGCGCCCGGACCCGGGCGTCTCGAGATGCCCGGGAAGATCCTGCTCGATCAGGCGCTGGCGCACCGTCTGCAGACGGCGCAACTCAGTTCTGACTGCGTCGGTGACTGTCAGGAAGGCGGCCGGGCTAAGGCGGTCATAGCCCGACACGGCGCCCACGGCAGGCACGCTCATGCTGATGCTGTCCGCCTCGTTCACCAGGAAGATCGTCGAGGCGGGATAGTAGGATGCCGCCCAGAAGCTTGAATAGAAGTCCGCCACGAAGCCGCCCAGGTTTGCCAGCCGGCGTCCTGCGGTAGGGCAGTCCGACGTCTGCTCGCACGCCAGCGTGAACGCCATCTCGGCATAGGTGTGCTGGCCTTCGAAGAGTTGCATGCCGAAACGCTCAGGCACCTCGGCCGCATGCAGCGTGATTGGGGTGGAAAGGCTTTCGGCGGGGAGTGAGGGGCCGTGGGCGCGAAACTTGCCAAGGAATTGCTCCTGCGCCTGGATGTAGCCGACCAGGATGGAGAAGTCGAGCTTCAGGCGATCACGTTCCTGATCGACGATGCGATTCAGCCCCCAATAAAGGGCGCCTACCAGGACGAGGGCAAAGGGCAGGATGCCGAAGAGGGCGAAATTGAGCCAGCGCGACGTTCGGGTGATCCGGGCAAACGGGGTATCGGGCTTTCGCATGACCGGCTCTTACCGTTGCAGAGGGTTCGTGGCCAGGTGCTTGCTGGCGAGCAACTGGCTGAATCGGTCGGGGGCCACGGCGGGCGAGATGAAATACCCCTGGGCGCAGTCGCAACCGATGTGACGAAGGAAGGCGAGATCATGGGCGGTTTCCACGCCTTCGGCGGTTACCTGCATGCCCAATTGCCGGCCGAGCTGCACGGAGGACACAAGCGCAGCCGCCTGGCTTTCGTCGTTGACCGCGCCGCTGACAAAGGCGCGGTCGATCTTCAGTTCGGTGAATGGCGTCGAAATCAGGCTGTACATGGAGCTGTACCCTCGGCCAAAGTCGTCCTGCGCCAACCCGAAACCCTTCAATCGCAACCGGCTGGCCCCCATATGGTATTGGCCCTGTACGGCCGGTGTCTCGTCCTCAAGCAGCTCGAAGGTGATTTCAGAGGCTGGCACGCCGTTCGTCATCACGATTTTCTCGAGTTCGTCGGGGAGATCCGGGTCGTCGAGATATTGAGTGGGCAGGTTGACGGAGACGGGCACCTGAAGGCCCATCTGGCGCCAGTGCAAGTGGGCTTTCAGGGCGTCTTTCAGGATCTGGCGCAGTAGAGCCTTGTCCAACCCGTGTTCCCGCAATGCGGCGAGAAACGTGGCCGGCGACAGACAGCCGAATGCAGGATGGAGCCACCGCGCCAGCGCCTCGGCGCCGACGATCCGCCCGGTGACAAGCGATTGCTTAGGCTGGAACCATGCTTGCAGGTGGCCCCGGTGCAGCGCGTCCTCGATCGAGGCACGGTCCAACGCGGGGCCTGTCTGGCGCCCGACGCGGGGCGGTTCCGGAGGGTCCTGTGCGCTGCGGCCAAGCAGGCTGGCCAGCTGCGCGGCGTGATGCGAGGTGAACGGTTTGGAAAACGCGCCCAGTACGGTGAGGCCCTTTTCCTTGGCCATCATGGCGACGCTGTCGATGATGCGTTTGACGCAGGCCGACACGATAGCCAGCCTGGGAGGGCGTGGCTGCCTGGCAAGGCGGTCTATGAATTGCACGCCATCCATGCCGGCCATGTTCAGGTCGATCAGCGCCAGGTCGTATGCCTGCCTTGCGGTCTTCGCAAGCGCCGTCTCGGCGGACGACGCCACGTCCGTCTGCGCAAAGCCGGCGGCCATGAGCTGGTCGGCCAGGTGTACGCATTGCAACGGATGATCGTCGACGATCAGAACCCTGTACTCCGACAGCATTCTCGTCATGCGGCTTCCTTGAAAGGCATCAACGCCTGGCATAACGCCGCAATGGGCAACGGCTTGAGCAATACCGTTGTCATGCCGGCTTCCGCGCTGCGCATCACGTCTTCTGTAAAGGCGCTGGCGGTGATGCCTACGATCGGGCGAGTGTAACCCTGACTGCGCAGTGCGCGGGTAAGCGCGTAGCCGTCCAGCTCGGGCATGCGAAGGTCGGTCAGGATGGCATCGAATTCAGGAAGCTCGGGCAGCGCCAGTGCGTCGTTGCCGTCAGCCGCTACGACTACCGTGCAACCCAGGTGTTCAAGCTGTTCTCGCAGGATCTGGCGGCTGACCGGATTGTCCTCGACGACAAGCAGGTGCATGTCGAGTGCGTCGCGCGACGGCTCCGGCGCTGAAGGGGACGTTGTGGCGACGCTGTCCTGCGCCAAGCGGACCGCCGCGACAATGCTTGCAAGGCTATGGCTGTCGGCCGTCCAGGTATCGCGCGTCGGCCGGGGCTGAACCCCGGGGGGTTGTGCGAAGACCCGGGCGCCATTCCAGACGGCCGGCGTCAAATCGCGCGACCAGGTTTCCACCAGGATGCCGCCCTTGCGCCGGCCATGCAGGGCGGACTTATAGGGCATTGCCAAGGCGCCGCAGTGCCGCAACCACTGGCACAGATTGGCGACCACCTCGTTGTTGGCGCCTCGCACGAAGACCGGCCGGGGGTCCAGCTGGGCGCCCAGGTCGGTGCGCGCGCTGCCGACGCGAGGCAGCGTCAGAACGAGCGACATGCTGGTGCCCAATCCGGGTTCGCTGACGGCGCTGAGCGTTCCGCTCATCATTTCGGACAGTCGCCGGCATATGGCAAGCCCGAGGCCCGTGCCGTGGACATTTTGGTCGGCGCCGGATTCAGCTCGGTAATAGGGTTCAAAAAGCCGCGCGTGGTGTTTTGCCGAGATGCCCATGCCGGTGTCGGCGACCTGGAACTTCAAGGTGGCGAAATGCGCGTCCTGGCTGAGTATCTGCAGCCGCAATACCACCTGGCCCGAACCGGTGTACTTGATGGCGTTGTTGACGAGGTTGTTGAGGATCTGCCGAACGCGGGTTGCGTCGCCCAAAACCTGCGCCGGCGCGGCCACGTCGGCCAAGGCGTAGAGGTGCAGTCCCTTGGCATCGGCGCGCGCCGCGTAGGTGCCGATCACGCTGTCCAGCATCTGGACCGGCGAAAACTCGGAGGTTTCGAGCTTCAGGTAGCCGGCCTCGATGCGCGACAGGTCCAGGGTGTCGTTGATGGAGCTGAGCAAGGTCGCCGACGACTGCTGCATTGTCTGCAGGTATTGCTGCTGCTGGCTGTCCATTGCGGTCAGGCCCAACAATTCAAGCGTGCCGAGAATGCCGAACAGCGGCGTCCGGATCTCGTGGCTCATCGTGGTCAGGAACACCGTCTTTGCGTGGTTCGCGGCGTCTGCGTGCAGTTTGGCCTGCGTGATGGAGTGTTCGACCCGCTTGAACGCGGTAATGTCGTTGATGCCGCAGAGGATGACTTCCTCGGCGCGATAGGTGATCGGCGCGAAGGTCAGGTAGAGGCACCGGCCGTCGTCAAGCGTGTATTCACACTGGGCGCCGTGGCGGTCCTCGGCGAGCAGCCGGGCCAACAGCGCCGGGTCATCCAGCAGCCACCCCCTGGCCAGCTCGTTCGAGAGAAGCGGCATGCCATCGGCGCGGCGCAACAGGCACAAGCCCACGGGTGCGACTTCGACCAGTCTTCGATTGAGCGATACGCTCTCGGCCAAGGCTTCGTATTGGCGCAAGGCGGGGGCGACGAGTTTCTTGCGGATGTGCCGTATGCCGAAAATGACTGCTGCGCACAGCAGGAGTGCACCGCCCAACGTGGCCTGGATGGCGTAGGCGGCATCGCCCAGGATCCGGCTGATTGGCGTGTAGTAGACCAACCGCCAGCCGCCTTCGCCAACAGACTTGCTGAGCACGACGTATCGCGGCAGCAGACCTGGACCCCACCAGCCGAACGAGTCCTCGCGTCCGGCGTAGCGGCTTAACCCCGCAAGGATTTGGGCGTCGTCCGGACTGTGCAGGACCGGTGCGCCATGCTGGTCATGCAGGATGTAGCTGCCACCGTGCAGGGAAGACAGGTCGATGGCTGCGTTGATGTCGCGAAGTTCCAGGCCGATCCATCCCACGCGCGGCGTGGAAGGATCGACGGGCGTGTACAGGTATAGCGGATTGGCGTTGTGCAGGGGCGGTTTGAGCCAGGTGATGGCGCTTTGCCCGCCCTGCGCGGCGCGTGGATTTGCGATGGCGAGCTCGCGCGCTATCCAGGATTGCGCGGCGTCATCCGGGCCG
This sequence comes from Achromobacter sp., assembly GCA_003454835.1. GTDB lineage: Bacteria > Pseudomonadota > Gammaproteobacteria > Burkholderiales > Burkholderiaceae_B > Achromobacter. Next base: position 22,729 of record DMTA01000243.1, read on the forward strand.
GCGGGCTGTCCGGGGCGCGGCGCGACGTACGTGGTCCGGCCATTCCGGACGGAACTGAAGAGCAGTTGCGTCTGGGCGAACGCAACGTCGTTCAGGTCTCGGGGGGTGAGAATCAGCGCCCAGTCATAGGCGTTGGGTTCTTCGTGCAGGGGAAATACGTTGATCTGCCCGGTGTTGCCGAAATGACGCGGCGTTGCGGAGGCGGGTGCGGAATCGCTATTGCGGACCAGGCTGGATGCCAGCGAACGAAGCAGTGATTCGCGGTGGTCGAAGAAGAACTGCGCGTTGTACGCGGCGGCGTTCATTTGCCGCCTGTAAGTGGAAACCGAGCTGGTAAAGGACCAGTAGAGCAAAAATGCAGCGGCCGCCGCGATGCAGGCGAGCAATGCGGCGGCAAATAGGTGCAAGAGCAGCGTGGGGGCTCGGGGGACTGGCTGGACGTCTGGCGCGAGAGTGTTGGATTCCTTGACAGGCATGCGCCCATCGTAGGTACGGCCCAACACGGCGGATATAAGAATATTTTGAAAATACGTCAATGTCGGGCGCGAAGGGCCACGCAAATCGTACTTTTACGATTGGTTTTTGAAACGGTGATCCATAAAGTTGCCGCTCATGAACGCTATCAACCAGGCCGAATCCGCCTCGCTCGCCAGCGAGCCGTTACGAATCCAACCCGTGCTGGACGCCAAAGGGGTCGTCCGCGAGATGGCGCTGGTCGGCGGTCACAGCCGGCTTACCCCCGCATTGCTAGGCAACGCCGCCTCGGCAGACGCCTTACGCCGCGCCGGGCGGCTCTTCCGGGCGGCGGGCTGCATGGCGACGCTGTCGATGGACCATCCTCTCAATGTCAACTCCGACATTCTGCTTCCTCTGCAGCTATGCCAGGATCTGCGCATTGGGGCCGTGGCCGGCGACCAATTGCGCGATACGCAGCAAGAAGCCCATCCCAGCCAGCTTATCTATCCCTGCGCCAAGGTCACATACAACGTCCCTCTCAGCGACCGCCTCGCGCCAGGGGCCACGCTTTTTCATAGTTACCAGGAACTGCGGCCCGCTTTGCGCGTGCGGCTGCTTCCCTCTGCCCAAGTTCCGTTCGGCACGCTGCGCGCCACGGGCCTGCGGGTCGGCATCCCGGAAGGCATCTGCACCCGGCGCCCGTTGCAAGAGCGGTTCTTCAGCCTGCTGGGGCAGGCGTCCCGTCAGGGCCTGAAGGTCCTGGCGCAAGATATCCGCCGCATCGACGATTTCAACTGGCTTCGCGCGCAACCCAACGTGCTCTTCCAGGGCGAAGCCTTGTCAATCGCCTTGAGCCTGCAGTACGTGCAGGAATGGCTGACCAGCGCCGGCACCAACTGGCGCGCCTTCCAGATGGGCGCATAGGCCCAGGCAACACAGCGGATCCGATTAAAATCCGCACATGCTTCCTACTCAAGTCATTCTGGCGTTGCTGGTGTTACAGCTTGCGCTACTTATTCCCCTTGTCGCCGTGGGCATCCAGATCCTGCGCTGGTTACATTGGCGCTTTCTTGCGAATCCCCAGACGCGGGGAGCGCGCCCCCAGTTCACCGGTCCGGTCCTGGCCCTGATTTTCAGCACGCTGGCTGCCACCGACTTCATCGGCTTCGAACCTTTCCTGACTTTGTCACACATGAACCCCGTGCCGGAGGGCGCACGCGCCTACTTCACGGTGACGATGCTGGCCCTCGCGGTCTGGTGCTGGGCGTACTCGGGTGCGATCCGCAACCGGGTTCGCACGATGTTGGGCGTCTCGTAACCCCTGCGCCCGGTTATCGCGGCGTTCGACCCCTCAGGGTCTTAGCGGCCCGGATAGACGCCCTGGAACGGTTCATTGTCGGGCTCGCCAAAATTGGATCGATGGTAATTGGCGGGGTCGGAATGGGTTGCGCGCGTTGCGTGCGACCCGTCGGAGCGGTGGGAATCCATGTAACTGCAGCCGCTCAACACGATTGCCAGCAGAACGCCGGCGAAAGCCATGTTTTTCATGGCGCACCTCCACAGTTTTTGCCTGCGCCCCGGACCGGCGATCCCGGCCGGGCGCAGCGGACACCCGAGCAAATAATGTTCCCATTCAGGTTCGGCCTGATTTCGGATACATTCCACTGAGCGCGATGGCTGGCAGGGCGGCGCCGCCGGCCCGCATCCATTCGCAACGCGGGGCGGCAGCTCCGCCGGGAGCTGCGGGTGATTCCACGCCAGTCCGTCGACATAGCCCGGGTTCTGCTTGTGATCGTCATGCTGTTGGCCTTGATGATCGGCAGCCTGTACGTCCTTCGTCCGTTTCTGCCCGGGCTCATCTGGGCCACGACCATCGTGGTCGCCACCTGGCCGGTGCTGCTCTCGATTCAGCGGCATTGCGGCGGTCGGCGCTGGTTGGCCACCGTGGCGATGCTTTTCATTCTGCTGTTCGTGATCGTGCTGCCGTTGTATCAGGCGATCTCGACGCTGGCTCTCCACGGCGGCGCCATCATGTCCGCGGTCAAGAGCCTGCCCGACTATGCATTGCTGGCGCCGCCGGCGTGGATCGCCAGCATTCCGCTGGCCGGCCCGCGCATCGCCCAGGAGTGGCAGACCCTGTCGGACGCCGGCGCCGGCGGGTTGCTGGCGCGCATCGAACCTTACCTGACCACGGCCGCGCACTGGCTGCTCGGTCACGCCGCGATCGTCGGCGTGTTCGTGATGCACATGCTGATCACCGTCATCATTGCCGGCATCCTGTACAGCAAGGGCGACACCGNNCTTGCGGGTCAGCGGGGCGTGGCCGCGATCAGGCTGGCCGCGTCGGCAATTCGCGCGGTGGCGCTGGGCATCGTTGTGACCGCCGTGGTGCAGTCGGCGCTGGGCGGTTTGGGGTTGTGGATTGCCGGGGTGCCCGCGGCCGGGATTCTGACGGCCCTGATGGTGATGCTGTGCCTGGCGCAGCTTGGACCGATTCTTCCGATGTTGGGCGGGGTTGCCTGGCTGTTTCAGAACGACATGAAGCTGGCCGCCGCGGTGCTGCTGGTGTGGGCGATCGTGGTGGGTACGCTGGACAATCTGCTGCGGCCGCTGCTGATCAAGCGCGGCGTGAACCTGTCGATGCTGCTGATCCTGTCCGGCGTGTTGGGCGGCATGTTCGCCTTCGGCATCGTCGGATTGTTCATTGGTCCGGTGATTCTGGCGGTGACGTCGACGCTCTTGAAGGCCTGGATCGATGAGGTGCCGCCACCCGCCGACGTCCACCCGGACGAAGCCGCCTTGATCGCAGACCCGCCCGAAGGACCGCAGCAGAAAAGGGCGTAACATCCGTCTCAAGGCGCGGGCCATGTGGCCCGCTTTTCGCAATACCCAGCAACACCGATGACGATGCTTTTTAACGTGGCGCCCGCGGGCGCGCCTGACCTTTTCCTTCAACGCTTCAATCCGCTGCACCAGGAGGGGGGACGATGAGCAACACGATGCGGCCCACCAAACCCGGCACGCTCAGCCTGACTTCCCGTCCTGCCAAAAAACGCTCTCCTGCGAACCGCAGCGCCCGTCCTACGAGCGCAGACGGGGCCTCCGCGTCGAGCAAACCGTACCAACGCGACTCCGCCGCGGGTCGGCCCACGCGAAGTGCGGCTTCCGGACGTCCAGATCGACCTGCGACCTCTGGACGTGCGGCGCCAGGCGCAACGTCGGAGCACCCTGAGCGAAGCGCTACGCCCGGACGTCCCGGAGGCCCACGCCGTCCCGCCAGAGGGCCCGGAACCGACCGCGCCAATCAATCCGCCAAGCCCGGCGTGAAAGCGCGCGCGGCCAAGCCAGCCAAAGGCAACATGGTCGAGAAGGCCGACCGCCACGCGCGAGCCCCGTCCGCAGCCAACACCGATCGCTTGGCCAAGCGGCTGGCGGCCGAGCTGCCGTGTTCACGGGGCGATGCCGAGCGCTACATCGAAGGCGGTTGGGTGACCGTCGACGGCAAGTTGCAGGAAGAGCCGGGTTTGCGGGTTGCCCCTGCGCAGGTGGTGAGCCTGATGCCCGGCGCCCGGCTCGAGGAAGGCCGGCCGGTCACCGTGCTGATCCACAAGCCGGCCGGCATGTACGCCGACGACCAGCCCGGCTCGGCGCTTGATCTCATCCTGCCCGAGAACCTGATGCCGGGCGACCGGTCCGGCCAACGCTACCTGAAGCGCATGTTCAACGGCCTCAAGCTGGTGACTCCGCTGGAGCGCGCAGCGAGCGGCCTGGTGGTCTATACCCAGGAATACGCGGTGGCTCGCAAGCTGGTGGAGGAAGGCCGCCACGTGGAGCAGGAATATATCGCGCAAGTGGAAGGTAAGTTGAGCGAGGCCGACCTGGCCCGCATGCAGCGCGGCATGGCGTATGAAGGCCGCGCGGCAACGCCCATGAAGGTGAGCTGGCAGAACGAAACCCATCTGCGCTTTGCGCTGAAGTCGCCCATGCCCGGCTTCATCGAAGCCGTGTGCGAGGCAGCCGGTCTGCGCTTGCTGGCGTTGCGGCGCCTGCGGATCGGACGTTTGCCGATGGCCGGCCTTGCCGCCGGTCAATGGCGTTACCGGCTGGAGTACGAGCGATTCTGATGCGCCGACCGACCAGATCACGGAGGGCCGATCCTGTGTTTGCGCCGCATCCGGAAACCGGACCGCATGGAGATGCCGCGCATCCGGACGCCGGCCGCCGGCGGATGTTGTTGAATGCCGGCGCGTTGTGCCTGGCCGGTTTTGGCCTCGCTGGTTGCGCACCGGGGCGGCAGGCTGCTCCGAAAACCGGGACAGCGCGGCGCGACACGGAGCCGCCGCCTTCACACGCGAAACCTTCGGCCGCGCCCGTGCCGGCCCTGCGGCCCGGCGCGAAGGTCGCCATCGTGGCGCCCGCGTCGGCCGCGCCAAACGCCAGCGACCTCGCTGCGGAATGGCTGGAGGACCGGGGCTTCGTTCCGGTGGTCATGCCGGCATCGCGCACCCGGCTCGACGCCCCCTACGAATATCTGGCCGGGACCGACGCGCAGCGTCTGGACGACCTGCACGCCGCGTTTGCATCGCCTGACATCGGCGCGGTGTGGTGCCTGCAGGGCGGTTTTGGGTCATGGCGGTTGCTGGACAAGCTGAATGTCGAGCTGCTGCGCCAGCATCCCAAGCCTTTTATTGGCTACAGCGACATCACGGCCCTGCATCTGGCCATGCAGCGCCACGCCGGTTTTGTGACATTCCACGGGCCGATGCTGGCGCAGGATATGGTCGCGGGTAAGCGAGCGCCCACGGAATCCCATCTTCTGGCCATGCTGAGCGGTCAGATCGGGGAGGGGGCCTGGATTCAAGCGCCGCCGGACACTCGAACCGTGGAGCTGGTTGGGGGCACGGCCAGCGGGCGGCTGGTCGGGGGCAATCTGGCGCTCATCGCGGCATTGATTGGCTCCCGGCACGAGATCGACACCCGTGATGGCATCCTGTTCTTCGAAGACGTCAACGAGGCGCTGCCTCGCGTGGACCGGCTATTGAGCCAGTTGGCGGCCGCAGGCAAATTCGACGGCGTCAAAGGTGTGATCGTTGGCAATTTCACCCGCATCGTCGGCACCAATCTGGACGACGCGCAGGCGCAAAGCCTGCTGTATCCGCTGGTGATGGAACAGTTTGGCTCACGCGGCATCCCGGTCCTGGCCGGCTGGCCCAGCGGCCACGGAGAACCCAACCTGACTCTGCCGCTCGGCGCCCGCGTGACGCTGGACACCGGACGTGCGGCACTGCGACTGGATCAGGCCGTGATCCGATAACGAAGGCCTCCTCACGTGGCCGGTTTGCCTCATTAATGGCGCATAAATGTTATTTATGCGCCATTAATCTATCTTTATGACTAAAAATATTGGCTCATTAATGACGCATTAGCGGTATTGCAGCGCTATTATTGCGTCATGAAAAAGAAGATCGAACCCAGCTTCGAGGCAGCCGAAGCCTTGGCGCGCCTGGGCGCGCACATCCGCACCGCGCGTCTGCGCCGCAACGAAACCGAAACCACCCTGGCCAACCGGATGGGGGTTTCGCGGGCGACCATCAACCGGCTTGAGCGCGGCGATGGCGGTGTGTCCCTGGCTCTCGCGCTCGAAGCCCTGCTGCAATACGGCTTTGGCGATCAGGTGTTCGCATTGGGTAGCCCGGACCTCGATGGCGTCGGCAAGCGCCTGGACGCCATGCGCCGGCCCGCCCGAGGCAGCGGCAAGACGCGAAATTCGCATCGCGCCGATCCTTCCAGCCTATAACGCGGCGGTCGACATCGTGCCAGCCAAGAAGCATAAAACCGTCGAAAGCGAGCTTTTCGTCTACGTGGATATCCGGGGCGAAGCCGTTCTCGCGGGCATTCTGACCCTGGACGACACCGACGAGAACCATTTTTTTGCCGAGTTCACATACGTACGGTCCTACGTGAACGATCCGCGCGCGTTTTCGCTGGATCCGCTCAATTTGCCTCTATCCGACTCGACGACGACATTCCGCACGGAAAGCCGCTACCAAACGCTGGGCGCCATCTTTGACGCCGCACCGGATGCGTGGGGCCGCAATGTGATGCGCGTGGACAATGCGGGCGCCCGCGTGACCGAGAACGAGGTTCTGCTCAAGGGCCGTGGCATGGGCGTGGGAGCGCTGTTTTTCAGCGCCCGCCAGTTGACGCCCAACATGCGCAAGGCTTATCGGCTGCCCGAAGTCAGCCAGCTCGAGTCGCTGGCGGACCTACTGACGGATATCGATCAGGGCATCAAGCCGAAGGGGCTGTATCGCGACATCCTGGGCAGCTCTTGGGATATCGGCGGCGCACGCCCCAAGACGATCGTGCGGGACGCGGAAGGGGAGATGTGGATCGCGAAGTTTCCCCGCAAGGGCGAGTCCTACGACCGCCAGCGCGTGGAGTACGCCAACCTGCAGATGGCCAAGGTCATCGGGCTGAACGTGCCCCAGGTCCGCCTGGCGCAGACGCATCTGGGCGCTGTGTTGCTGACGCACCGGTTCGACCGCGAGCAGTTGCCAGCTGCACAAGGCGCAGAGCCGGTCATTGCCCGCCGGCATTTCCTGAGCGGCGCCTCCCTGATCAGTCCGTCCGTGGACATCGGCAAGCGCGAGCTGGACGGGCCGCGCGGCAAGGCCACGTATTCCTATGCGCGGCTGGCCGACGTGGCGCGCCGCATCTCTTCGAATCCCGTGCAGGATCTGCTGGAACTGTATGCGCGGATGATCTTGAACGTTGCCGTCCACAACACGGACGATCACCTGAAGAACGTCGGCTTCCTGAAGGACGAAGGAGCGCACACCTACCGGCTGTCACCGCTGTTTGATGTCGTGACCCAGGAAGGGTCAGCGCGTCATTACCTGCACATCGGCGCGCACGGCCGCGACAGCACCTTTGCCAATTGCCTGACCGAGTACCGGCGTTTCGGACTCCGGTCGGAAGCCGCTGCTCGAACCATCATCGACCGCGTCCTGAGTGTGGTGCGAGAGCGCCAGCGGTTCTATGAAGAAGCCGGCATGTCGCAGGCCGAAATCGCCCACGTCGAAGCTTCATTGATGGCCTGGCGCCAGCCGTGGGGGTAGGGGGGCGGTCATGCGTTATGGACGGCCTGCGGATCGAACGATTGCCCGCGTTCCACCATGCGCGCATGAAAGTCGCGGCTCAGTGTGGCCAACGTGACCTTTCCGAGCCGGTCCAGAAGCAGCCGCTGGGCCTCTTCAAACGCGTCGTCCAGCGACGCATTCACCGCCTCTTCAACCAGGCACCCCGGCGATTCGCTGCGGTTGCCCATGGCAAATATCTCCGGTGCGCCCAGGGCGTCGTAGATGTCGCGCAGCGTCACCGCGTTGAAATCACAGGAAATTGTCCATCCGCCGCCATGACCTTTTTCGGAGCGGACCAGGCCCTGCTCGCGCAGGCCGGCCATGATGCGGCGGATGACCACGGGGTTCGTCTGCATCACGCGGCCCAGGTCATCGGAGGTCATGGGGCCGGGGCGTTCGGCCATATGCAGCAGAACGTGCAGAACGCCGGAAAGCTTGCTGTCTCTTCTCATGCAACAGATGCTATTGCATGACGCCCGGGACGGTCAACGTGACGCGGCCATATAGCGCCGCACCGCGCGCGACGAAAATAAGCAGGGATCAGCTCCGCTTGGCCTGCCATTCCCCCTTGCCCGCGGCGCTGCCGCTCATCGTGCGGCCGTTCACGACGCCTGCATAGCGCACGCCGTTGGCGGTGAAGGTGATCGACGTGCCGTCCAGCCGGGCGTCCGAGATCGGCACGGATCCCAGCTTGCCGGACAGGACCTGATAGTGCTGATCAAGCTGCAGCGTCTGCCCACCCAGATCCCATTTGCCTTGAACCTTGGCCGGCACGATCCACAACAGCGCCGTGCAATAGGTCTGGCAGTTGTCAGTCACGGTCTCGGAGGCGTCCGGCTCCCAGTCGCCCATGCGAAAGGTATTGGACACGACGCGCGTGCCGGGCGGCAGTTCCAGCAGCTTCGGCCGCAGCTTTTCGTTGATGGTGGACAAGAGGAACATCGTGATCACGTCCGCCTTGGACAGATCGGTGGTGAAGAGATCCTGCGCCACAAAGGTGGCCCGGTCGGCCACGCCGGCGCGCTTGGCGTTCTGGCGCGACAGCTCGACCAGATCGGGGTTGTACTCGATGCCTTGCGCGGTCAGCCCGCGTTGCGCGGCGGTGATGACCGTGCGGCCATCGCCCGAGCCCAGGTCCATCAGCCGGTCCTTGGGCGTGACCTTGGCCATGTCGAGCATCTTGTCCACGAGGCTTTGCGGCGTCGGGACCCAGATGACGTCCTTGCCTTCCTGGCCGACGTCCGGCACATAGGCCTTTTGCTCGCCGGCCTTGGCGGGCGCCGCGGCAGTCTGCGCCATGGCCGCAGTGGCTCCCAGCAGCGTGAATGCCATCGCCGAGGCCAGCATCGCCAGACGCAGGCGCGGGGTGAACACCTGAACCGCGGTCTTGGAAGAGTCGTGAAAGCGTACGTTGGAGCGTTGCATGGTGAGGATTCCTTGGACGAAGAGGAGAGGGAAGACCCGGTTAGCCGGCGGCCTGGGCTGGCTTGAGCAGCAGAATCAAGGGCACGCCGGCTGCCAGCACGGCCAGCCCGATCAGGGCGCCCGCGCCGGCATACATGGCGCTGGAAATAACCAGCCCTGCGCAGGTCAGCGTCAGCAGCAGGGGAGGCAGCGGAAAGAGCGGCACGCGGAAGGGCCGGGGGCGATCGGGATCCAGGCGGCGCAGACGCCAGACGGAGGCGGCGACCAGCATCATGAACAGCCAGAACACGGGCGCGGTGTACGCCACCATCGTCTGCACGCTGTTTTGACTGAAGGCGCCCAGCGCCACCAGCGCCAGCGTGATCACGCCCTGGACCACCAGTGCGCTGACCGGCGTGGCATTGCGGTCGTTCCAGCCGGCCAGCGCCTGCAGCCGCGGCACATCGCGGCCCAACGCGTAGTACACCCGTGCGCCCGTGATGATGGTGCCGTTGATGGTGCTGAGCGCCGTGGCGCAGATGGTCAGGCTGAGCAGTGCCGCCGCGTACGGACCCGCCGCAAGCTGCATGACCTCGGCGCCCAGCGCGGGCGTGTCCCGCAGCCCCTGCAGGCCAAAGATCTCCAGCAAGGCGATGTTGGTCAGCACATAGGCGCCGGTGACAACCGCTGTGCCGATGAGCAGCACCCGGCTCATGTTGCGTCCGGGATCGCGCAGTTCGCCGCTGAGATACGCGGCTTCGTTCCATCCGCCATAGGTCAGCAGTACGAACACCATGCCCATGCCCAGCAGACCTGCGGTATTGCCGGACAGCGGTGCGGGGTCCGGGGTCTTGAGCGCTTCGCCGCCTGTGGCCGTCAGGCAGGCAACCAGGACAGCGGCCAGGGCGATCACCGTCAGCACGGTAAAAACCCATTGCAGGCGCTTGGAATAGCGGGTGCCGATCAAGTTCAGTCCAGTCAGCACAACTACCGAGATGGCGGCATGCATGGCGGGTCCCTGCGCGCCGAGCGGCAGCAGCTGGTTCGCGTAGTCGCCATAAATGAAGGCTACGACCGCGATGGCGCCGGTCTGGATGACGGAGCAGCGGGCCCAGGCAAACATCAGCCCGACGCGGGCGCCCCATGCCCTGGTCAGATACAGGTATTCCCCGCCGGCGCCCGGATACGCCGAGCCGAGTTCGGCATAGCAGAGCGCGCCCACCAGCATGACGAGCCCGCCCGCGCACCACAGGCCGATATACACGGCCTCTGTATGGGCATGCTGCGCGACGAGGGGAGGGAAACCGAAGATGCCGATGCCGATGACGACGCCCACCAGCACCATGGTTGCGTCCATGACCGACAGGCCGGAGGCCTCCCGGTTGTTTACGGTATCAGGGACGGCGCTCATGGTTGCGTGCGCCATGGGCAAGATTCGGCGCACATGAAATGGCCGATGCAGGAAGGGTGGTCAGGCGGGCGCGCGGTCGAGGTGGGGGGCAAATTCGCGAGGAAACGCGAGCGGAGCAATGACATGCAAATCTCCCGGGGATGGACTCGCGGAGTCGGGTTCAGGGCGTATGTCGGCATATGCTGACAATTGCCTGAACATAAAGCGACCGTTACGGAACGGGGAAAGTTCCGCAGGGTTTTCCTGGGGAACGTCGGGACGTGCGCATGATCCGGGCCTTATTTTTAACTACAAGCAACGTGTTAGGTTTATCGTTCACGTTATTGATTTATAAGGCATATTCAAACAGCCTTCAGGTCAAACTTAAAGTGGTTTCTTAAAAGTGAATTATCAAGATTTTCTCGCCACAGCATCGCCTTGCTCACGGCAAATAAATTCAACCCCGCCGCCAGACCCCGCTGCTATCCTGTTTTTTCCCGCGCTCACGCCTGCGTTGTCGTGCAGGCGGGCGGCCTGCCACCGCACTTCAGGAGCATCGACATGAAGCGTTCCCAACTGAAGCTTTCCCAACGCGCGTTGATCGCCGCATTGGCGCTGTCCGCCTTCGGCGGCATCGTCCCTGCAGCCATGGCGCACCACGGCTGGTCGTGGGCCGAATCCGAACAGATGACGTTGCAGGGCACGATCGAGCAGGTGCAGATCGCACCGCCGCATCCGACGCTGAAGGTGCGGGCCAAGGATGGCGTGTGGACGGTCGAACTGGGCAATCCCAGTCAAACAAAAGAAGCCGGGTTCGTGGAAGGATCCGCCAAGCCCGGCGATGCGATCACTGCCGTCGGCAACCGCGACCAGGACGCCGCTGCCAAGCGCATGAAGGCGGTGCAGGTGACGGTGGGCGGCAAAACCTACGACATCTACCCAAGCCGCATCAAGAAACCTTGAGTGCCCGCGCCGGATGCCTGAACTGCTGCGGCTCGCCCTCGAACAGCTTCAATCCGTGCCGCCGGCGCTGTGGCTGCGCCGGTCTGGCGTTCTCTATCTGCTGGTCAATGCCGCGCATATTGGCGCCATCGGTTTGCTGATCGGATCGATCGTGCCGTTGGATCTGCGTTTGCTTGGCATCTTGAAGCCGACGTCGCTGGCCGTCCTGGCGCCGATGCTGGCGCGCACCGCCGCGACGGGCCTCGGGTTGGCTGTGCTCACGGGCGTCTTGCTGTTTTCGGTGCGTCCGTTGGAGTACCTGGAAAATCCTGCGTTCCTTGTGAAGATGGCGCTGCTCACAGCGGGTGCGGTCAATGCCTGGCTGGTGCACCGGGGCCGCGCGTGGGCCGGCGTCGAGAACGGAGTCCGTCCGGCCGGCGTGCTTCGCGCGCAGGCGGCCGCATCACTGGGGATCTGGCTGGGCTGCCTGGTGGCGGGACGCTGGATAGGATTTCTGTAGCAAACGTCTCAGCAGTACGCAACGCCCTGCGCGTTCACGTACAGCGCGAACAGGCATTGCCCGGTCACCATGAACAGCCGGTTGCGGCGCGCGCCGCCAAAGCACAGGTTGGCGCAGCGGTCGGGCAGGGCGATGCGGCCGATGGCGGTGGCGTCGGGCGCGAAGACCATCACGCCGCTTGATTCCGGCCCCGGTCCCCAGCCGGCCCAAAGGTTGCCGTCGGTATCGCATCGGATGCCGTCCGGGATCGCGCCGACGCTTGCCTCGACAAACGTGCGCCCTTCGTCCAACTTGCCGTCATCTCCAACGCCGTAAACCAGGATGCGGTTTGGCGAAGATCCGTTATCGACGACATACAACAACCGTTCGTCCGGCGAAAAACACAGGCCATTGGGATTGTGGATGCCCCGAACCACGACCTGCAGCTGCCCGGCGTCGGCGTCCAGCCGATAGACGTGCGTCGGGAGTTCCGGATCGGCCTTGAAGCCTTCGTAGTTGCTCAGAATGCCGAACAACGGGTCGGAGAACCAGATTGATCCATCCCGCCGCACCACCACGTCATTCGGCGCATTCAGGCGCCTTCCCTCGAACCGGTCGGCCAGCACCGTCACTGTGCCGTCGTACTCGGTTCGCACCACGCGCCGCTCGCCATGTTCGCAACTGACGAGCCGGCCCTGGCGGTCACGCGTGTTGCCGTTCGCGTAACCGGAAGGCTGGCGGTGCACCGATACCGCACCCGTTTCCTCGTCCCATCGCAAAAGGCGATTGTTGGGAATGTCGCTCCAGATGAGGCACCGGCAGTCTCCGAACCACACCGGACCTTCGCCATACCGGACGCCCGTGGCCAGCCGTTCGACGCTGGCGTTCGTGAGCCGGATCTTGAGGAATCGGTGATCGAGCACCTCGATGGCCGGATCGGGATAGCGTTCGCTGGGTTCCCACATGGGACCTCCTGTAGCCAGGTGGCAAGCTGGCAGGTGGCAAGCTGGCCGGCGACAAGCATGCCGGGATGGAATTGCCGCGTCCATCCGCCTGTAGCAGCAAGCCGCCTGCCTGGCTGTGTCGCACATGCGCGCGGCTCGCCTGAATCAGGCGAACCACAGCGTGGCGGCGTCAGTTCCCGGTGGGCAATGAAAGCTTGAATCCGTCCTTCGCCAGACTTTCGCGGATGTACTGGAACCGCTCGTAGCCGGACAGGGTCAGCGGTCCGTCATAACCTTCGCTTTGCATTTTGCGGGGCGGGTAGTCGATATACGTCTTCATCAGCGGGGCGACGGCGTCGTTGATCATCACCATTGTCCAGGTGCGCTCCGTGACGTTGCTCATGAAGATGTCGTAACGCTCCTGCGGGTCGGCCCACAGGTCAAACACCTGAGGGACCGTCGCAACGTAGGACTCAGCGCCTTTCCAACCCAGATTCGTGTCCACGGCGAGCCCGCCGGTCACTGCGCCATCGTCGCCGCGCAGGTTGAACACCGCCTTGTAGTTGGCGACGCGCACCGCGCCCGGTGACAGTTCGTTCTCGGTGAAGTAGAACCACGACTTGCGGTCGCACTTGCCGGTGCCAAAGAGGACGGGCGACATGTCATAGCTGTCGAAGATGATCGGCTTGTCTTCGCGGTCGTTTGTCGGCAGCTTGACGCCCGCCACGGCCGCAAACGTCGCCATCAGATCCAGGCCGCCCACCAGGCTGTGATCCTTGGCGCCCGCTGCGATCTTGCCGGGCATCCACGCGATGGCAGGAACCCGGTTGCCGCCTTCGCGCACCGTGCCTTTGGTGCCGCGCAGGGGCGTGTAGCCCGCATCGGGATAGACGTCCTGCCAGGCGCCATTGTCCGTCGTGTAGAAGACCAGCGTGTTCTTATCCAGGCCCAGTTCGCGGATTTTGTCCATGATGCGGCCGATGCGAGCGTCCAGTTCCACGACCGAGTCGGCGTACTTGCTCTTGGACATCGACTTATGGATGTAGTCGGGATCCGGCATGTTGGGCTGGTGCACCTTCATGAAATTGATGCTCATGAAGAATGGCTGCTCGGACTTGGCGTTGCGGTCCAGATAGTCCAGCGACGCCTTTTCGACGTAACGGTCAAAGAACGGAATCCCGACAATGCCTTCACGTCCGTTGATCATCGGGGTGTCGACGTATTGGCCGTTGATCTTGAATTCTTCGCGCGGCTTTTCGCCGGCATTGCCGGACAACGCGCCCTTGGTGACGCGCTGGAACATCTCGCGCACGTCGGCGGGCATGTCGGGGAACCACGTGGGATCCGCGTAGGTGTAGGCGTTCAGGTGATAGAGGCCCGCGTACTTCATCTCGTCGTAACCCTGGGCATTGGGCAGGGCGTAGTCTGCTTCGCCCAAGTGCCATTTCCCCGTGAAGAACGTCTTGTATCCGGCGGTCTTCAGGACAGAACCGAGCGTCCATTCAGCCGCCGGCAGGCCGCCGCCCTGGCCCTGGAAGGCCACCGTGGTCATGCCGCTGCGGTTGGGGATGCGGCCGGTCTGCATGGCGGCGCGGCCGGGGGTGCAGCTGGGTTGCGCGTAGAACGAGAAGAAGGTCATGCCTTCGGAAGAGAGCCGGTCGATGTTGGGCGTTGGCATGCCGCGGCCGATGCCGCCGCCATACGGACCGAGATCGCCGAGGCCGGTGTCGTCGGAGACAAGCAGGATGATGTTGGGTTTGCGCTGGTCCTGCGCGGAAGCGGGGGCACAGATTGCCGCTCCCGCCAGGAAAAGTGCTGCGGCACCGCAAGTGAGCGTTCGTTTGGTCGCCATTTTCAACTCCGTGATGTGAGAGTGAAATCAACCGCACGAAGCTGCAAACCGTGCGGTTCACATTGGCCTACGTACTTGGGGGTGTTCAATCCGGGACGCGCAGTCCTGGACGCGTAGTCCGGGACTTGCCGTCCGGCATGCATCGTCCGCGGGATTTGAACTGCAATAATTTTCATCTTCCTTTCCTGCCTGTCAACGAGATTCTGCGATGCGCTTGCATTCATGCGCCGCATTGGTCAACACGGACCAGCGCGGCTGTATCACGCGTTGGCTGCGCTTGCGCGATTGCCAGCCTGCGCGCGTTGCTCTTATTGTTGATGTGTTCCGGACGCGCAGCGCACCGCTCGCACGTTCCTCCGGTAACCGCATACGCGAGGTTCCCATGGACTACTCGTTTCTCCTGGCAGGCTTGGCGGCGGCGTTCTTTGTGGCGCTATTTGGCGCCATCGCATTGGGCAAGCGATTGGGCAGAAAGCTTGAGGAGAACGGCGGGGCAGGGGTGGCGGCGATCGAGGCATCGGTGTTTGCGCTGCTGGGGCTGCTGGTCGCGTTTACGTTCTCGGGCGCCGCGCAGCGTATGTCGGACCGGCGCGATCTCTTGATCCAGGAGGTCAACGCCATCGGCACGGCATGGCTGCGGGTCGATCTGCTGCCTCCCGCTGCGCAGCCGGCGCTGCGGGCGCAATTTCGCCACTACGTCGATCAACGGATTCTTTATGAACGCCATGTCGCCGATTTGGATGCGCGGACGGGGATTGCAGCCAAGGCCAGCGCGCTGCAAATGGACATCTGGCAGGCCTCCGTCGGGGCGGCGCGGGACAATGTTGCGCCGCCGCTGGCGGCTTCGTACGTGCAGGCGGTGAATGACATGTTCGATGCGGCGACCGCGCTTGTCGCCGCCCAGAAGGTGCATCCGCCCATGGCGGCCTACGTTTTTCTGGGATTTCTTGCGCTGATCTGCGCCGGGCTGGTGGGCGTCAAGCTGGCTGCAACGCAACGGGGGACGCTACTGCACGAGTTGATCTACGCGCTGGTGATGACCGCAGCGCTGTACATCATCATCGACTTTGAATTTCCCCGAATCGGCACAATACGCATCGACCAGAGCGACGCGTTGCTGGTGTCGCAACGCCAGGCCATGGTTGATCCCGCCGTCGTCCCGCCCGTGACGCCGCGGCTGCCGTAAGCGCAGGCGTATGCCCATACCCGCGAATCCGGTGCAGTCGCACTAGCGCAGTTGCGTTTTGCCGGCACACGGCATCCGTGCTTATATTTCCGAAGCCCGTCGCGGGCCGGCCCTTTGGGAGATCACCATGGCGCTGAGCGATGTGCGGGGCAATCCCGTTTCCAGCGATGAACCGGCGTCGATGGCCGCT
This sequence comes from Achromobacter sp., assembly GCA_003454835.1. GTDB lineage: Bacteria > Pseudomonadota > Gammaproteobacteria > Burkholderiales > Burkholderiaceae_B > Achromobacter. The sequence goes on from DMTA01000243.1 coordinate 38,734, forward strand.
TACGAACAGGCGCAAAGCTTGTTCCACGGCTATTACGGCGATCCCTTGGGCATCATCGACGGGGCGCTTTCCGAAGACCCCGTCTTCGTCATGGGCCACCTGCTGCGCGCAGGCATGATGATCACCGCCAGCGACAAGTGCGTCGAACCGCTGCTACGCGAAAGCGTGGAGGCCGCCGAAGCGCTCGTCGATATCGCCAATGATCGCGAACGTCGTCATACGGCGGCGGCGCGCGCCTGGCTCGATGGGAATTTCTCTACCGCGTTGCGGCGCTATGCCGACATCCTTGCCGATTACCCCCACGACACGCTGGCGCTGCAGGTGGGCCACATCGGCGACTTCCTGCTTGGCCGCTCGGCGATGTTGCGCGACCGCGTGGCCGGCATTCTGCCCGCGTGGAACTGCAAGATGCCCGACTACGGTTACGTGCTGGGCATGCACGCCTTCGGGCTGGAAGAGACCAATCTCTATGCCGCAGCGGAAGCTCAGGGCCGCCGCGCGCTGGACCTGAATCCGCGCGACCCGTGGGCCGTGCACGCGGTGGCTCATGTGCTGGAAATGCAGGGCAGGGTGGACGAGGGCATTGCCTGGCTCAATGGCCGGCGCGACGACTGGTCCAGCGACAACATGCTGTCCATCCACAACTGGTGGCACCTGGCCCTGTTTTACCTGGACCGCGAGGACATGGCCGAAGTGCTTGCCCTGTACGACGACCGGCTGCGTGAAACGTCCACGGGGCAGGTGCTTGACCTGATCGACGCGTCGGCGATGCTGTGGCGCCTGTTGCTGCGCGGCGTCGATGTCGGATGGCGGTGGCGGCAGCTTGCCGAAGTCTGGCAGGCACGCGGCGGCACGGGCTACTACGCCTTCAACGATGTACACGCGTTGATGGCCTACCTGGGCGCCGGCGACGGGGCGGCGGCGCAGTCGCTGATCGAATCCATGGAAGCCGCCGCGCAGGGCGCCGGCACCAACGCCATGATGACGCGCGACGTGGGACTGCCGGTGGCGCACGCGCTGGTGGCGTTCACGCGCGAAGACTACGCGTTGGCCGCGAATCTGTTGCGCGACGTGCGCCTGATTGCGCACCGGTTCGGCGGCAGCCACGCTCAGCGTGACGTGCTGGCGCTGACGCTGGTCGAGGCGGCGCTGCGTGATGGCGCGCGGTCGCTCGCAAAGGTGCTGACCGCCGAACGCATGAGTCTCAAGCCGAACAGCGAGGGCAACCGCAAGCTGGCCTCGCGGGCTGCGGCGCTATAACGGCAGCGAAAGCTACGCCTGCATTGCGAAAGGATTCTCTTGAAGGAGAACGCGCATGAAAAAGCACGCGAAGATCGGGTTGGCGTTGGTGGCCATACTGGGCGCGACGGGCGCGATCGGCGCGTATGTCGTGGTCTCCACGCCGCCGGCCGGGCCGCCCGTCGTCACGCTGGGAGACGGCAAACAGGGCCCAGCAGCAATGGCCTGGATACCCGGCAACGAATTTCTGATGGGCAACGACCACCAGATGTCGCAACCGAACGAGCGCCCGGCGCACAAGGTGCGCGTCAGCGGGTTCTGGATGGACGTGCACGACGTCACCAACGCGCAGTTCCAACGTTTTGTCGAGGCGACCGGCTACGTGACGACCGCCGAGCAGAAGCCGCGCTGGGAAGATCTGCGCGTGCAGCTTCCGGCTGGCACGCCGCGTCCCGATGACGGCGCCTTGCAGGCGGGCGCCATGGTGTTCACTGGGACCGAGACCGAGGTGTCGTTGCGCGACTATACCCGCTGGTGGCGCTTTATTCCGGGCGCAAACTGGCGCCATCCCGAGGGGCCGGACAGCAATATCGACGGCAAGGACGATCACCCGGTCGTGCAGGTCTCTTACGAGGACGCGCAAGCCTACGCCAAGTGGGCGGGCAAGCGGCTGCCGACGGAGGCCGAGTGGGAGTTCGCCGCCCGGGGCGGCCTGGAGCAAGCCACCTATACGTGGGGCAACGAGCTGCTTCCGCAGGGCAAGGCGATGGCCAACATCTGGGACACCCGGCAGCCCCAGCCGTTTCCCGTCGTCAGGGATGAAAAGGTGCAGGTCGGCACCACGCCGGTGGGCAGCTTCGCCCCCAACGGCTATGGCTTGTACGACATGGCGGGGAACGTCTGGCAATGGACGTCGGACTGGTATCGCGCGGATGCCTTCAAGTTTCAGGCGCAGTACCGCCAGCCGCCGCAGGATCCGGCCGGACCCGCCGACAGCTTTGATCCCGCCGACGGCGGCACGCCCGTGTCGGCGCCCAAGCGCGTGACCCGCGGCGGATCCTTTCTTTGCAGCGACACGTATTGCATCAGCTACCGCGCCAGCGCGCGGCGCGGCACGGATCCGCTCAACCCCATGTCGCATATCGGTTTTCGTACCGTCATGACACCGCAGCAGTGGAAGGCGGCGCAGGCGTCTCAAGGCAGCGTCGCCAGCCGTTGACGCCTGTTCGCCGTGCAGGAAACGGGCAGGGGAAATCGTTCAAAAGGGTGTCGCCACCGCGCCATGCGCGCGCTCGGGAGATCGTCATGCAAGCTTCGATTCAACATCGCTCCATGCGGCGGCTAGCCTGGATGTGGCTCTGCATCGTGTGCCTGCTGGCCGGCTGCGCCGCGTCCGACGGCCAGAAGCATGCGGAGCTGGCGTCCTGGACCGACGGGCCATCCCGCGTGGCCATCGTCGCGTTCGTGAAGGCGGTCTCTGAACCGGGCAGCCCGGACTTCGTGCCCGAGGAGGATCGCATCGCCGTATTCGACAACGACGGCACGCTCTGGAGCGAGAAGCCGATCTACTTCCAGGTGATGTTCTCGATGGACGAGGTGCACGCGCTGGCGCCATCGCATCCGGACTGGGCCACGCGCCAGCCTTTCATGGCGGTGCTGCAGAACGATCATGCGGCGGTGGCCAAATCCGGCGAGCGCGGCATGATGGAAGTCGTAATGGCGACCAACACCGGCATGCCCGTCGCGCAGTACACGCAGCGCGTCGATCAGTGGCTGCAAACCGCGCGCCATCCGCGCACCAAGCTGCCGTACGACAGCATGACCTACCTGCCGATGCGCGAGCTGCTGGATTACGTGCGCGCACGCGGCTTCAAGACCTACATCGTGTCGGGCGGCGAAACCGAGTTCATGCGGGCCTGGACGCAGAAGGCCTACGGCATCCCGCCGGAACAGGTCATCGGCACCGCGTTCGGCAGCGAGTTCGTGGCTAGCGGCAACGGGTACGAAATGATGCGGTTGCCGAAGCTGGACTTCAACGACGACGGTCCCGGCAAGCCCGTCGCCATCCAACGCCATATCGGCAGGCGCCCCATCATGGCCTTCGGCAACTCGGACGGCGACCTGCAGATGCTGCAATGGACCACCAGCGGGCCAGGCAAGCGCTTTGGCGGCATCGTTCACCACACCGACGCCAAACGCGAGTGGGCTTACGACCGGGATTCGAGCGTCGGTCGTCTGGACAATGCCCTGGACGCGGCGCAGGCCAATGGATGGACGGTGGTCGATATGGAGAAGGATTGGAAGCGGATCTATGCGCAGGATTGGCAGTGATCCGCACCCGGTTCCGCTAAATCCCGGAGAGCGGCGCAGGGCCGCCCTCCGGGTCGGGCTACTGGGGCCTCGAGGGCCTCAGGGCGTCACGATGTTGAACCAGAACTCGAAGTTGTCCAGGGACGCGAACATGTCGGTAATCTTCTGCTGATCGCCGCTGACCTTGACGTCTCCCTTCTCCAGCGCCTCCTTGAGGGTCATTTCCTTGAGCATCATGCGATTCAGGGACTCGCGGCTGAGCGTCATGCTCGCTGTCGGTTCCTTGGCCTGCTTGCCCTCGGTGTGGTTCAGCACGCTGTTCACCATTTCCAGCGTGTACTTCTCGTTGGTGTCGGTGAAATCAAGATTCAGCACGACATGCTTGCCGGCGGCTTTCTCGCGGTTCAGACGCACCGCGAAATAGTCGAACAGCATGTCCAGCGTCATCGCACGCACGGTATCGGGGCTGGCCGTGTCCGGCACCGGCAGCTTCTGCACGCCTTCGCGCAATTCCTTGGCGCCGGTCAGGTAAAAATTCCGCCACGGGCCGCTTTCGGCCTGATAGCCCATCTGCTCCAGGGCATCGGCCTGCAGGTTCTTGGCCTCCTGGTTGTCGGGCTCGGCAAAGACCGCATAGTTCACCACCTCCGCGACCCAGCGGTAGTCTCCCTTCTTGTAGTAGTCGCGCGCCTTGGTAAGGATGGCGGGAACGCCGCCCATCATGTCCACGTAGCGCTTGGACGCCTCCTGGATCGGCAGCGTGTGCAAGGTGGCCGGATTGCCGTTGAACCAGCCCAGATACAGGACGTACGTCGCGCGCACGTTGTGGTTCACCGAGCCGTAGTAGCCGCGGTTTGAAAACTTGGTGGCGATTGCCTCCGGCAGCTTGACCTGCTCGGCAATCTCTTCCTTGTTGAACCCCATGTTGGCCAGCCGCAGGGTTTCGTCGTTGATGTAGCGGTACATGTCGCGCTGCAGTCCCAGCTGTTCCTGGACTTCCTTCTTGCCCCACACCGGCCAGTGGTGCATGGCGTACATCACTTCGACATCGTCGCCCCACATGGCCAGCGCCTCGTTCAGGTACTTGGACCACGCCAGCGGATCGCGGATCTTGGCGCCGCGCAGCGAATAGGTGTTGTGCAGCGTGTGGGTGGAGTCCTCGGCCGTGTTCAGCGCCTTTTTCTCCTTGATGTAATACAGCATCTCCGCGGGCGCTTCGCTGCCCGGGGCGTACAGGAACTGGTAGGTGAGTCCGTCGATGGTGCGCGTTTCGCCCGTCTTTTCGATGATGTCCGTGGGCGGAATGAGTGTCACCGTGCCCGCCGAGGTTGTCGTTCCCAGCCCGGCGCCGACTTGCCCCGTGGCGCTGGGCGGCAGCAGATTGCCGTACATGTAGCTGGCGCGCCGGCTCATCGCGGTCCCGGCCATGACGTTCTCGGCGACGGCGTGTTCCAGGAAGCCCAGCGGCGCGTAAATCTTCACCGAGCCGGCCTTGACGTTCACTTCGTCCACCACGCCGCGCACGCCGCCGTAGTGGTCCACGTGGCTGTGGGTGTAGATCACCGCGACCACGGGTTTCTTGGGCCGATGTTCGTAATAGAGATCCAGCGCCGCCTTGGCCGTTTCGGTGGAGATGAGCGGATCCATGATCGTCAGGCCTTCCTTGCCCTCGACAATGGTCATGTTGGACAGGTCGTAATTGCGGACCTGATAGATCCCGTCCGCCACCTTGAACAAGCCCGAGATGTTCAGCAGTTGCGACTGCCGCCACAGGCTGGGGTTTACCGTGTCGGGCGCCGGCGCGCCTTCCTTGATGAAGTCGTACTTGGTCGGATCCCAGACCAGATTGCCTTGCTCGCCCTTGATCATTGCGGAGGGCAGGGGAGCGATGAAGCCTTTGTGGGCGAGGTCGAACGACGTCTTGTCGGAGAAGGGCAATTCCTTGAGCAAGGCTGCGTTGGCGTCTTTTGTGGCGGCCTCCGCCGGCTTGGGCGCATTCTGTGCCCAGGCGGGTAGCGCCACGGCCACGGCCATTGCCAGCGCGAGCGTGGTCATGACGGGCGCCAGGCGACGGCGCTCGGACAGCAGATCTACGGGAAGGCGTGCACGTGAAGCTTGCATCATGGTGTCGACTCCAGACAGAAACGTGTAAGACCGGCCGCGATGTGCAGCGGGTCGCCAGGATTGCTGTGGTCCAACTTATATGCAGCGTGGTGGGTCGCGATGCGCCGCGGATAGGTGCGGCGTGAAGGGAGAGGAGAGGCTGCGGTTGATGGGAAAAACCGCTGGCATAGCTTGCAGGAAAGCATGGGAACGCGTCAATACCTACGGCGCGACCAGACTCGTTCGCTCGACCACAACGCCTACCACTTGTACGTCACACGTCCCAGCACCGTGCGGCGCTCGCCGTAAAAGCACGCGTAGGTGCAAGACGCGACGTACACCTTGTCAAAGAGATTGCGCACCGTCAGGTCCACGCTCAACCCTTTGAAACTCGGATTGCGCGCGCCCAGGTCATAACGCAACGCGGCATCGACAACGGTGTAATCGGGCACCTTGGCCGTATTGCCCGTGTTGAAGGTGGTGCCCATGTAGCGCACGCCGGCGCCCACATTCACCCCGCCTAGCACGCCTTCCTTGACCGTGTAATCCGACCACAGCGATGCCATGTTGCGGGGGACCGCTTCCGGCGTCGTTCCCTTGGTCGCGGTGTTGCTTCGGGTCACCTCGGCGTCGGTGTAGGTGTAGGCCGCGATGACATTCCAGCCCTTGGTCACTTCCGCCGTGGCGGACAACTCGATCCCGCGCGAGCGGACTTCGCCCGTCTGGACGTTGTAGATCGGGTTCACCGGGTCGCTGGTGGGAACGTTGGTACGGGTCAGTTCGAAAATCGAAGCGGTCAGGAACGAGTTGGCGCCGGGCGGCTGGTACTTCAGACCGACTTCCCACTGCTTGCCTTCGGTAGGATCGAATGGCGTCGTACCTCGTGCGGGCGATGTCGTGCCCGTCTGCGGTTGGAACGACGTGGAATAGCTGACATAGGGCGACAGGCCGTTATCGGCCAGATATAGGAGCCCGGCGCGCCACGTGAATGCATTGTCGGACGTGCGCGTCACGACATCGTTCAGCTTGTTGCGTGTCTTGCCGGTGGCGTCGTCGTAGCGCCCGCTGAGCACCATCACGATCTTCTCGTCGAACTTGATCTGATCCTGGAGGTACAGTCCGGTCTGCTCGCGTGTCTCGACCGTGTACGTGTTGGGGTCGGCAGGGATCGTGACCGGCGAGCCATACCGCGGGTTAAAGAAGTTGATGGGCGCCAGGTTGTTGTAGCCCGCATACTGTTCGCGGGTCAGCGAGGTTTGTGTGTAGTCCAGGCCTAACAGCACGTCGTGCTTGAAGCGGCCGGAAGTCCACGTGGCGTTGAATTGGTTGTCGACGCTGGTTCCGTGTGCATCGTCGTCGCGCCGATAGGCGCCTCGCTCTGCGGTACTGAAATTGCTGCCCGGCACCCACGTCCACCAGTACGCGTGATTGACCCGATTGCGGGACTGCGCGTAAGTCAGATTCTGCTTGAATTGCCACGTTTCATTGAAGCGGTGCGCGAACTGGTAGCCCAGCGTTCCGACGTCCTGATCCCACTTGCTCCAGTCAGGCTCGCCCGTGAAGCGGTCCGTGGAGATGCGGCCATTCGGGTTGTACTTGACCGTGCCTTCCAGCGGATATCCCGCGTTGTTGATGGTCTTGTTTCTCATGTAGCTGGCAAGAACCGTCAATGTGGTGTCCGGATCGATCCGCCACGTCAGGGCCGGGGCAAAGAAATAACGATCGTCCGGGATATGGTCGATCATGGTGTCGCTGTTGCGGACCAGTCCTGTCAGCCGGTAGGTCAACTTGCCGTTCTCATCCAGCGGGCCGCCAAAGTCGCCGGCCAATTGCGCATTGTTGTATGACCCGCCGCTGACCTGGATTTCGCGCAGCGGCGCGTCGGTCGGCCGTTTTGACACCAGATTGACGATGCCGCCCGGGGCAGCCTGACCGTACAGGACGGACGCGGGTCCCTTGACGATCTCTATGCGTTCCAAGCCAAAGGGCTCGGCAGCGACGCTGTAATGGGGCAGGGGCAGTTTCAGGCCATCGCGGAACATCACGCCGGGATTGGTGCGCACGTCGAAACCGCGGATGATGAAGGGATCGTCGGTCCGGTTGAATCCTTCCTGCACCACGATGCCAGGCGTATAGCGCACCGCGTCGCCAAGCGTCTGCGGATTCTGTTCTCTTATCTGAGCAGCGGTCACAACCGAAATCGACTGAGGCACCTCGATCAGCGGCGTGTCCGTCTTGGTGCCCGCTGAGCTGTACGTTGCCACGATCGTTTCGGAATCCGGCCGTTGCGCCAGCACCGTGATGGGCGCGAGGGTGGACGTCGACACCCCGCGCGTCAGCGTAATGGTGTTGTTGCTGATTGAATAGCGGATGTCCTGGCCGCGCAGCATGAGGTCAAGTGCTTCCGATGGCTCCATGCGGCCGGAGACCTGGGGGCTGCGCTGGCCTTGCACAAGATCCTGGCTGTAGAGCACCTGCAGATTGGCCTGCTGGCCCAGGGTATGCAGAGCTTGGGCCAGCGGTTGGGCAGCAATGTCGATGTCCAACGGGGCGGCGTGAACCGCATTGGCTGCGGTGGCCAGGACAGCCGAAGCAATGAGCTGTTGCTGGAAATAGGGCGGAACCGACAGGGCACGAAGCCGTCCGACAGGAATGCGGAAGCGCATGTGAGCACCAAGTATTGGGTTAAATGAGACTGCGAATGAATACCAATACTTGAGACGATGTAGCGGCCCCGATTCGGAATGGAAAATAGTAACGTTATGTAATCACTGAGCGCGCGCCGCTGGCGCCAGCGCCAATCCACCGTCGGCGCCGCGCTGTATCCGCACGGGCAGGATGCCGGGCAGAGCGCGTGCCAGTTCCGCCGCATTGCGCGTGTCGTATGTCCCGCCGAGCCTCAGCCCTCCGATGGAGGGGTCAACCGACGTGTACTGCTCCCCCGGCGGCAAATATCGGTTCAACTGCACCACGGCATCGCGCAGGGTGGTGTCGTTCAGGACAAGCTTGCCGTGACGCCAGGCCGCCACTTCGTTCTCCTGGACCGGTCTCGGCCAGGGATCGCCGCGCTCGCCGTAGCGGGCTTGCGTCATGGGCTGCAGCCGCAAGGTTTTTCCGGGGCCTGCGGCGTTTCCGGCCTGGACGTCGACGCTGCCTTCCTGCAACGTCACGATGACCGTTTCGCCGGATTTAAAGACGTTGAATGCCGTACCCGTGACCGTGATGGTGCCGCGCCCGGCCTCAACGATGAACGGATGCGCGGCGTCATGCTTGACGCGGAAGAACGCCTCACCGTCGTTTATGCGGACGCGCCTGGCGTCGCGGTATTTCAAAAACACCAACGACGTGTTTACGTTCAGGTCAACTTCCGAACCATCGCTAAGCGCGACATTCTGCGTTGCATTGGCGCTGCTGAATCGCTGATAGGAACTGGGCAGCAACGAAAAAGACCAGCCTGCCGCCCACACCGCAGCGGTCATGGCGCACGCCCCGGCCGCCAGGCGAACCAGGCCACGGGGAGAACGGCTTCTGCCAGCCTGACGCCGCTTGTCCACCGCGCCGCCGGCAGCAGGCAGGGCGCGCGACATACGCCAGAGATCGTGCACCGCCTCGTACTCACGAGCATGACGCGGGTCGGTGTCCAGCCACCGCTGAAACGCCGCCCGGTCCTGTTCGGTACATGCGCCGTCGTTGACGCGCACACACCATTGCACCGCCTGTTCGGTCAGGATGTCGTCCTGCTCGGATGAGTGGGGAGTAGGGCTTGCTGGCATTGCAGTTATAGAGAATGAGTTTTGTTACACTCGCGGCATAGCCTGCTGATGAAACCGCTCTGGCGGCATGGCCGCATTATGCAAGATTCCAAGGCATGGCATCACGAGACGGCGGCGTGAAGGGGAAAAGGTCGATGGAGCAGTACTACAAGGAATTGCTGCGCTTCCTGGCTCGCAGGCTGGGCAATTCGCACGATGCTGCCGATATCGCGCAGGAAACCTACGCGCGTGTGCTGGACCGTAACGGCGGCGCCGCTATTGAACAGCCCCGCGCCTTTTTGTTCCGCGCCGCTATCAACCTGTCGCTGGACTTGCGCCGCCAGCAACTGTCGCAAGCGACCTTGCCGCTGGATCTGCAGGCCGAATCCCAGCCGTGCCCGGCAGCGGGCCAGGAAGACCGCACGTATCGAAAACAACAGCTATCCCGCATCGACCGCGCCTTGAACGAACTGCCCGACAATTGCCGCAAGGCGTTCCTGATGCGCCAAGTCGAAGGGTTGACGCACGAGGAGATCGCGGTGCGGCTGGGTATTTCGCGGGACATGGTCGGCAAGCACATTGTCCGCGCGCTGCGGCATTGCCGTCTGCGGATGAAGGCCTGGGAAGGTCCCGCGGCGTAGCTGGCGAGCACTCAGCTCCGCGCCGCACCCGCCTCGTACCAGCCTTTGCTCTGATTGACGATCCGCACGACGAGCAGCATGACGGGCACCTCGATCAGCACCCCGACCACGGTGGCCAGCGCCGCGCCGGACTGGAAGCCAAACAGGCTGATGGCGGCCGCGACGGCAAGTTCAAAGAAGTTGGACGCGCCGATCAGCGCCGACGGGCACGCAATGCTGTGCTTTTCGCCGACGCGGCGATTGAGCCAATAGGCCAGGCCGGAATTGAAGAACACCTGGATGAGAATGGGCACGGCCAGCATTGCGATCACCAGGGGCTGGCTAATGATGGCCTCGCCCTGAAACGCGAACAGCAGCACCAGCGTCAGCAGCAGGGAGGCCATTGAGAACGGGCCAATCCGCGCCAACGCGGCGTCGAACGTCGCCTGACCGCGCCGCAGCAATGCGCGGCGCCACAACTGCGCCAGGATTACCGGCACCACGATGTACAGTCCTACGGAAACGAGCAAGGTGTCCCACGGCACGCTGATCGCCGACAGGCCGAGCAGCAGTCCGACCACCGGCGCGAAGGCAAACACCATGATCGTGTCGTTCAGCGCCACCTGAGACAGCGTGAAAACCGGATCCCCGCCCGTCAGCCGGCTCCAGACGAATACCATTGCCGTGCACGGGGCGGCGGCAAGCAGGATCAGGCCCGCGATGTAGCTGTCGAGCTGGTCGGGCGGCAGCCATGCGGCGAAAACGTGGCGGATGAACAGCCAGCCCAGGAAGGCCATCGAAAACGGCTTGACGGCCCAGTTGATGAAAAGTGTCACGCCGATGCCGCGCCAGTGCTGCTTGACCTGGCCCAGCGCGCCAAAGTCCACCTTCAGCAGCATCGGGATGATCATCACCCAGATGAGCACGCCGACCGGCAGATTGACCTGCGCGACTTCCATACGGCCGATGGCCTGGAAAACGCCGGGCGCCACCTGGCCCAAGGCCACGCCCAGCCCGATGCAGAGAATGACCCACAGGGTGAGATAGCGCTCAAAGACATTCATCTGCGGGCGCTGCGGCGGCGCGAGTACGGCGGGTGCGGGGGAGGGCATCGGATTTTTTCAGGGAAGGCGGAGTTTTGGTCTGCCGGCGCGACGACACCGGATCAGGAGAGACGCAAAGCCGGAAGCGGTTGTTGGGTCAGCACGACGTGCAGCCTTCACTGTCAGTGACGGCGCACGGCGCACCTGCGCAGCAGTGTTCGGTCAGGTACCCCAGCAGACCGTTCATGCGGGAAAAGTCGGCGCGGTAGATAAGGTTGCGGCCTTGCTGTTCGATCGTGACCAGCCCGGCATGCGCCAACTCTTTCAGATGGAATGACAAGGTATTGCGCGCCACGGCGAGCTGGTCCGCAAGCACACTGGGAGTCAGGCCTTCAGGACCGGCAACGACGAGGGCGCGGAACACGCGCAGGCGTTGGGCATGGGCCAAGGCGGCAAGGGCGAGGACGGCATGATCTTCGTTCATGCGGCGAATAGTACAACGATTGTTGAATTATTGAATGATTACCGGGGAAGATGCCTGTTTTGGGAGGGCGAGTTCGGTGACCGCTTTGACGAATCGGTCGCCGGCCTCGGTGTCTGACTCCCTGTGAGACGTCGCTGCAAGCTGGCGTTCACCTCCCCGGCGTGTCGGACACCTGCCGCACCACAGATCAACGCTGCGATTCACCCGCCGAGCTTTCATCCAGCAGCCAATCCCGAAACGCCGCAACCGCGGGAATGGCCAACTTATCCGGCGATGCCAGGAAAAAATATCCGGCGCCCGTACTGAATTCCTCATCCAATGCCGGCGTCAACAGCCCTTGCCGCAACTCGTCCTCCACCAGAAAGGTCGGCAACAGCCCAACGCCCAATCCCGAAGCGACCGCCTGGATGAGGTGCGTGGTCAGTTCGAACTGAGCGCCCCAGCGCATCGCGCGCACGGGTAGGCCGTGCGCTTCGAACCAGCGTTGCCACACGGCCGGACGGGCCGCGACTTGCAGCAGCACGTGCTGGACGAGGTCGGCCGGTTTGCGGATGTTCTGGCGCGCGGCGATCTCGGGGCTGATGACGGGGATGACCTGTTCATTCATCAGCCGATGCGGGACCAATCCCGGCCAGTCGCCGTCACCCACGGCGATCACGGCGTCGATGCCGGCCAGATCCAGGTCGAAACGCGTCACGCGGGAATGCAGGTGAACCAGAATGCCGGGGTGGCGTGCATAGAAGCGATGCAGCCTGGGCATCAGCCACTTCGCCGTAAACGTAGGCAAGGCCGCCAAATGGAAGGCGCCGCGGCCGGTGCGATGTGAGATTGCCTGCAGCGACGCGCTACGGATGCGCTGCAGGGCGGCGGCCAGTTCTTTCTGGTAGCCCCGGCCCGCCTCGGTCAGCACGATCCGCCGCTTCTCACGGCGAAAAAGCGCCACTTCCAGAAGATCTTCCAGCGCCTGCACCTGCCGGCTGACCGCGCTTTGCGTGAGCGCCAATTCGGCCGCAGCACGCGTAAAGCTCAGATGGCGGGCGCTGGCTTCGAAGGCCAACAGCAGGGACATGGAGGGGGTCAGGCGGCGCGGGTTCATTCAATTCGTGCATGAAATACGTGTCCAGAAATATAGCGGACTTGTCCAAGACCGCACATTTGGCGCCACAGAGCTCAAGCTTCAGGGGCGCGATTCATTCATGAAACGAATGATCTATCCAACAATTTTCCGTTTTTCCGAAACGGACATTCGCAAGAGAATGACGACTACAGCGCGCACCTTGCGATCCATCAGGCGCGGGTCGGCGCGACACGCTCAAGATAGGGCGGCCAGAATCCGGTTCAGGCCGATCACGCTTTTTTCGTACGGAGGTAAAGATGGATTTGGGTATCAAAGACAAGACGGCGCTGGTGTTGGGCGGCGGCGGTGGCCTGGGCAGCGCTATTGCGCAGTCGCTGGCGCGCGAAGGCGCCAAGGTCGTCGTGGCCGACTTGAACCTGGACGCCGCAACGGCTACCGCCGACGGCATCAAGGCCCAGGGCCTGTCCGCCTTCGCCCTGCAATGGGATCTGCGCGCGTTGGACGCCTTTGACAGCCAGGTGGCGTGGATCGAAGCCAACGTCGGGCCCGTCGATATCCTGGTCAACAACACCGGCGGTCCGCCGCCCACGCCGTCTTCCGGACAGCAGGCCGATCTTTGGCGCGAACATTTTGAAGGCATGGTGCTGTCGGTCATCAAGCTGACCGATCGCATCCTGCCCGGCATGCGCGAACGGCACTGGGGCCGCATCATCACCAGCACCTCGTCGGGCGTGATTGCGCCGATTCCGAACCTGGGCATCTCCAACGCGCTGCGCATGTCGCTGGTGGGGTGGTCGAAGACGCTGGCCCGCGAAGTGGGCAAGGACGGCATCACGTCGAACATCGTGCTGCCGGGCCGCATCGCGACAGCGCGCATTACGTTTCTGGACGAAGCGCGGGCAAAGCGCGAAGGGCGCAGCGTGGAAGACGTCAGCCGCGAGAGCACCGGCGCCATTCCGGTGGGCCGGTACGGAGATCCTCTGGAATACGGCGACGCGGTTGCGTTCCTGGCCAGCGCGCGGGCCAGCTACATCACCGGATCGACGATCCGCGTGGACGGCGGCCTGATCGCCAGCATCTAAGGCCTGACGCCTGCCTCAACCAAATCATTGGAACAACTGACCATGAAACTGACTGCTGACGCGAAAGGCGTGTTTCCCATCGCCCCGACGCCGTTCTTTGATGATGGCTCTGTCGACCGCGCCTCGATTGACCGGATGATGGATTTCTATCTGGCTTGCGGCTCGACCGGCCTGACCGTTTTGGGCCAACTGGGCGAAGCGCCCAAACTGGACTTCACGGAATCCCTGGAAATCGCCTCGCAGGTGATCGGCAAATCGCAAGGCATTCCCATCGTGGTGGGCGTGTCGGCGCCCGGATTTGCCTCCATGCGTTCGCTCACGCGCGAAGTGATGGACCGCGGCGCGGCCGGCGTGATGATTGCGCCGCCCAACACCCTTCGCACCGACGATCAGATCGTCAACTACTACCACCAGGCGGTGGAGGCCATTGGCGACGACGTTCCGTTCGTGCTGCAGGACTATCCGCTGACCTTTTCCGTACAGATGGCTCCCACGGTCATCCGGCGGATCGTGACGGATCTGGCGTCGTGCGTCATGCTCAAGCACGAAGACTGGCCCGGCCTGGAGAAGATCTCGGCGCTGCGCCGCTTTGAAGCCGAAGGCGCCATGCGGCATATCTCGATTCTGTGCGGCAACAACGGCCTGTTCCTGGACTACGAAATGGCGCGCGGCGCCGACGGCGCCAACACCGGGTACTGCTTTCCGGACATGCTGTGCGACTTCGTCAAATGGGTGGGCGAGGGCAGGACCGAAGCGGCGCATGACCTCTTCGATGCGCACCTGCCGCTGCTGCGCTACGAACAGCAGCCGGGTGTCGGGCTGGCCGTGCGCAAGTACGTGATGATGCGCCGGGGCATCCTGACCAGCGCGGCGCAGCGCCGGCCGGGCAGTGCGCTGACCGCGCAAGCGCGGACCGAGGTCGACCATCTGTTGACGCGCCTAGGCAAGCACGATTCGCGGGCGCGTGATCTGGTCTAGGACCGAAGCCGCATCGTGCGATGTTCAAGCGGTGGCCGACGCTGGCACAGCATCGGCCACTGCTTACTGACGGAGCCGATCAGCCGCCTCCGCGATCCGTTGGGCGAGGAGGGCGGCGATCGGCTGGCGGCTGTCGGACGGGCGCTCGACCAGACCGATTTCCCGGTAGAACGTGGCGTCGCCAAGATCTTTGGCGACGACGCCTCTGGGCAGCGTCAGCGCCTTGCTGAGCGGCAGCAGCGCAACGCCCACGCCCCGCCGCACCAGCTGGGCGATGGCTTGCAGCTCGTCCAGTTCGATGGCCTCTTTGACCGACACCCGCGAGCGCCGCAAGAACTGGTCGACCAGCCGGCCGCCGAACGAGCCGCGGTCATAGCGGATGAAGGCCTCGTTCTCCAGCAGATCCATCCAGTCGCGATGTGCCTGCTTTTGCGGCGCCAGCAGCACGAAGGGCTCGTTGAACAGCACGCGCCAGCGCAGATCGGCCGGCAGCGCAAATGGCGGCTTGATCATGACCGCGATGTCGACCTCGCCGGAATCCACCTGTCCCAGAAGATTGAGCGACAGGCCGGGCACCAGTCTGATGCGATAGCCCGGATTGACCCGCCAGAACTCGGTCAGCGCATCCGTCAGGAACGTGACTTGGGCGGACGCGATCGATCCAACGCGGATCAGGCCCGTCTTGGGCGTGCTGACATGCCGCCCAAACTTGCCGTAGACGGCCATCATCTCCTCGGCAATCGCCAGCGCTTCGCGGCCATTGCTGTTGAGATTGGCGGACCGTCCCGTCCGATCGAACAGCGGATAGCCCAGTTCTTCTTCCAGTCGCTGGATCTGCGCGCTGACCGCGGATTGCGTCAGGCCGATGTGCGCGGCCGCATTTGCAAAGGTGCCGTAGCGCACCACCGCCATGAAAGTCTGGAGTTCGCGCAGCATGAGGGTTGATCGAAATTATTGATGGTCAGTTGGAAAATATATCGCTTTTCTTGGACAAAGCGCGGCCATAGACTAGGCGCATTCAAGGATCTTGTACAGCGTTCCCCGCAGGGCAAGACCCGCCAACCCGCGAGACGACGATGGTGTCCAACCTCCTCAGCGCAGTAAAGCCTTCCCCCACACTGGTCATCACCAAGCTCGCCGCAGACATGCGCCGGCGCGGCATTGACGTGATCGGACTGTCGCAGGGCGAACCCGATTTCCCGACGCCCGAGCACATCTGCACCGCCGCGAAGCAGGCCATCGACGCCGGCGCCACGCGCTACACGGATGTCGACGGGACCCGCGAACTGAAGGAAGCCATCGTCCGCAAATTCTGGCGCGACAACAGCATTTCGTACGATCCGGCGCAGATCAGCGTGGGCACGGGCGGCAAGCAGGTGATCTTCAACGCGCTGCTGGCCACCATCAACCCGGGAGACGAGGTGATCATTCCGGCGCCGTATTGGGTGTCCTATCCCGACATGGTGCGGCTGGCGGGCGGCGTGCCGGTGGAGGTCGACTGCCCGGCCTCGCAGGACTTCAAGATCCGGCCCGAGCAATTGCGCCAAGCCATCACGCCAAAGACCAAATGGGTCATCCTGAACTCGCCAAGCAATCCCACGGGCGCCGGTTATTCGCGCGACGACCTGGCCGCGTTGGCGCTTGAGCTGGCACGTCATCCGCACGTGTGGATCATGACGGACGACATGTACGAGCACATCCGCTATGACGGCTGGCAGTTTTCGACCATTGCGTCCGTCGACCCCGACCTGCACGATCGGACCTTGACGATCAATGGCGTCTCGAAGGCCTATTCCATGACGGGTTGGCGCATCGGCTATGCCGGTGGGCCAACCGCGTTGATCCAGGCGATGGCCACGATTCAGTCGCAAAGCACCAGCAACCCGTGCTCGGTCGCCCAAGCGGCCGCGACGGCGGCGCTGGATGGCCCGATGGACTTCCTGCTGCCGCGCAACCAGGCCTTCAAGCGCCGGCGGGACGATTGCCTACTGGCGCTCAATGCGATCGACGGCGTGCATTGCCGCACACCCGAAGGCGCGTTCTATCTGTTCCCGTCGTGCGAAGGGCTGATTGGCCGCACCACCGCACAAGGCAAGGTGCTGAGCACCGACGTGGACGTCAGCCAGTTCTTTCTTGAAGACGCGCACGTGGCCGTGGTGCCGGGCAGCGCATTTGGCGCCGAGGGGTACTTCCGCATTTCGTTTGCGACGTCGGACGAGCGGTTGGCGCAGGCGTGCAAGCGCCTGAGCGACGTCTGCGGGACGCTTGAGTAACCATCGCAGCCGCGGGGGCCATTTTTTGCAGGCGAACCCGCGGCCTACATTACGGGTGCGACGTTCCGTGTGGACGGCGGCCTGATTTCGGTGCTTGACGCGCCAGTTCTGATTTCACCAGGGAGAAACCCATGACCGTTTCCGACGAGGTTCAATTCAAGGCGCTGTCGGGCGTCACGACGGCAACACTGACCACGATTTTGTTGAAGAAGGGGCTGCGCAACGTCTGGATCCGCGGCGCGTTCCCGTTGGCGCAAGGCCTCGAACGCATCGTCGGCCGCGCGTTCACCGTGCGCTTCGTGCCCGCCCGCGAGGACTTGGCCACGCCGGAATCCTGGTCCTCGCCGAAGTCCAGCCGCGGCGCCATCGAGCAGATGCCCTCGGGCTGCATCGCGGTGGTCGACGCCATGGGCGTGAAAGACGCCGGCATCTGGGGCGACATCCTGTGCGCCCGCATGGCGAAACGGGGCGTTGCGGGTCTGGTGACTGACGGGGTCGTGCGCGACCTGGCCGGTGTGCTGGGAACCAAGCTGCCCGTCTGGGCGAGCGGTGCGGCGGCGCCTCCGTCGGTGGCCGGCCTGACCTTCGTGGATTGGCAGCAGCCCGTCGCGTGCGGCGGCGTAGCCGTCTTTCCCGATGACGTGATCGTCGCCGACCAGGATGGCGCCGTCGTCATCCCGGCCGCGCTGCTGGCCGATGTGGTCGACGCCGCCGTCGAGCAGGAACGCTTCGAAGGCTGGATCATGGACGAGGTCAACAATGGCGCCGTGCTGCCGGGCCTGTACCCGCCGAATGACGCCAACAAGGCGAAGTACGAGGCGTCCAAGAAGAAATAACGCTGGGCGCCACAAAAAAGGCGATGCCGGGGAAGCCTGGCATCGCCTTTTTTGCGCATCAAGCGCCCGATCAGACCGCCGCGGGCTTGCCGATGGTGGCAACGAAGGCGCGAGCAATGTGCAGGCCCGCCGCATCGGCATCGGCCGCAAAGCGGGCCCGGTCCTCGGATGCCTGCGTTTCCAGCCAGCCCGGCGCAATGCGATTGACCCGCTCGGGATTGCCGCGCGTCCAGTCATGAACGACGTCGCCACTGGCTTCAAAGTGGAACTGCATGCCGTAGGTTGCCCGTCCCACGCGGAAACACTGATTCTGGACGGTTTGGGATTGGGCCAGAAGGAGGGCGGTTTTAGGCAGGGTGTAGGTGTCGACGTGCCACTGGAAACTGGTGAAGCCGTCCTGCAACTCGGCAAACAAGGGATCCGCGCGCCCATCGTCGGTCACGGTAAGCGGCGTCCACGAGAACTCCCGCGCCACGCCCAGCAGGTTGTCGGCGCCATAGGCACGGGCCAGCACCTGCGCACCCAGGCATATGCCCAGCACGGACTTGCCGGCATCGCCGAATTCGCGCATCAACGCGACCAGCTTGGGCAGGTAGGGATAAAGATCATCGTCGCGCGCGCTGGGCCAGCCGCCGGGGACGATCAGGGCGTCGAAGTCGTCCAGCGCAATGTCGCCGAGGCCGTCGCGATAGACGCGGAGCCAGGTAATGTCGGCCTGGGCTTCGTTCAGCGCGCTCAGCAGAAGGCCGAGCTGCGTGTTCTCCATGGTTTCGATGATTGCGACGCGCGGGGTCATTGGGGTATCGAATTTGGGATGGGTTGGGAATGGGTTGGGAATGTTTGGCGCGCATCTTATCTGATGACGGCCGGACAGCAGGCTGGAAACGGCTATTTTGTACTTTACATAATACACATTATGCGTATTGTGGGCCAAGTAGACGGCGCAAGCGCCGTCTGCCGTGCCGCCGTC
The DNA here is from genome assembly GCA_003454835.1 of Achromobacter sp. Taxonomy (GTDB): domain Bacteria; phylum Pseudomonadota; class Gammaproteobacteria; order Burkholderiales; family Burkholderiaceae_B; genus Achromobacter. The sequence continues at coordinate 57,502 of DMTA01000243.1, forward strand.
GTTCGTTCCATCTTGTCAGACCCGTTTCTCAGGTTTGAAGACAGTCTCCGCGCCTCCCTCAGAACTGCAAGCGCATATCTAACGTCCCGGAATGCTGGCGGTTACCGCCGCCGAACTCGCCGGCGTAGCCGAGGGCGATCGTAAGATTGCGGATCGTGGCCAGGTCGGCGCCGAACTCCACCCGCGCCGCGTCGCGGGCGATGGGTGTGCCGGCCACCGAGAAGCTCGTTCCTCCCTCGAACGCCAGTGTTGTGCTGGGCTGCACATCGCCATAGGCATGACGCCATCCGAGCAGGCCGCGCAGAGCGATGTCCGACTCGGGGACCTGCCAGCGGGCTCGCAGACCCGCCAGCGACGAGGTCAATGTCTGGCTCTGACGCTTGGCCGAAAGCGCGGCGGACCCGCCCGATTCGGAGAAAGCGCGTGTCCGCAGGTCGCTCCAGGACAGGCCCGCGAAGGGTTCGATCGTGGTTTGCGGCGACAGCGCCAGCGCGTAGCCGACTTCGGCGAACAGGCTCGTGGTCGAGGCGTGATAGTCGGCCGTGAGGGTCTGCGAGAGGCTGCCGTAGCTGATTTGCCGGCGGGTGTCGACGTCGTGCCACGAATAGGCGGTGCCGGCTAGTACGTTGAGCGACCCCGCACCGAGCGCGAAGGCTTTGCCGCCGTAGAGGGTTGCGGTATAGCTCTGCGTCTCGGCAGTTGCCGCGCGGCTGTCCGCCTTGAGCTTGCCGTCGGCATAGCCGAAGGCCGCGCCCAGTCGCCACCCTCCTCCAATATCCCCATCACCGCCCAACGTCAACGTGGTGGTCTGTTGTGTGAGCGATGGCGCGTTGCCATCGCTGCCCAGGCGCTGCCAATCGCCTTCGATCTGTGCCCACATGGGTTGCGCAGCCGATCCCGGCAGCACGTTGGGTGACAGCGGCGCGTCGCTCGTGCCGGCCGAGGCGGTGGCGGCGCCTGGCCGCATGCCGGCGGACAGATTGTTGCGCAGCCCATCCAATCCACGTTTCATGGCAGGCACGCCCGCGCTCAGCAAGGCTGAGTTGACGCTGGCGTAGGTGTCGCCCGACAAGGCGGCCAGCGCCTGCTGGAAGTCGCCCTCGTCGGTGGACAGGGCGAGCGCGCGCCAGACTTCGCTGCTGCTGGGAAGACGCTGCGCGGCACGCGCGACCGCACGTTGATTGTCGCTACCCGCGAGGCTGGCAAAGTTGATGGAAGGCGTGCCACCTGGTGCCGGCTCGGGCACCTGGCCGCCCAGTTCGGGTTCGGGCTCGGGCACCTGGCCACCTTTCGGCACCAGGCGGAGGGTCAGGTCGTTGCCATCGCCGCCCGCCGTGTCGGTCTCGGCGTCGAGGAACAGCAGCGAATTTTCGATTCGGCCGATGTCGCCCACGATGGCCCCCGGGCTCTGCTTGTCCACGATTACGACGGGTGCGGACGACGGCGCCCAGGACGCGGCATCGTTGGGGCTGAGGTTCAGCGCCAATACGGTGTTGTCCAGCGCTACAGCGCCCTGCGCAATCAGGCTCGCATGCGCAACGGGCGTGGCCGCGATGCGCAGCGTTCCGCTGTTTTTATAGTCACCGGCCACGGTCTGCGCGCCCAGCGGATTGCCTGGCGCGTGCACACCTCCCGCAAGCACGGTCGTGGCGCCCAATACGCCCGTGCCGCTCAGCGTGCCGCCATTGTTCACCGTGAAGCGGGCGCTGGATACCGATCCTTCGACGTTCAGCACACCGGCGTCGGCGGACACGTTGCCGTCGAAGGGGTGCGCCCCTGCCAGGGTCAGCGTGCCAACGCCGGCCTTGCGTATCGTGCCGTCGCCGTTCAGGGTAGCGCTGAAGGTGCTGGCATCGCTGCGCTCGAGCACGAGGGTGCCGTCGACGTGGACGGGGCCGGCGAGATTGCCCGAATTTCCGTTCGCGCCGAGGTTCAGCGTCGAGCCGGCGATGATCCACGTCCAGCCGGTGTAGGTGTTGTCTGCGGTCAGGTAGGTCGTGCCCCGGTTGGTCCGCACCTCACCCGTGCCGACGATCTGGGCATCCAGCCGGGCGTTGCCCGTCTGGTTGAACACGATGTGGCCGTCGTTTTGCACAACGCTCAGGCCTTGAATCGTGCCCGCCGGGCGGCCCGCGCTCGGTGTGCCGCCGATCTGAAGATAGCCGTTGGTATTGATGACGAATGTCGAGCCGGCGCCGAAACGTAGCTCACCTGGGCCAAGCACCAGCTCCCCCGGTCCGCCCGCTGCGCCCGCGCCGAGGCGCAGACGGCCCCCCGGGCCGATGATCACGACCGCGTTGTCCATGAGCAGACGACCCTCGCCGCCCTGCCCGCCGTTGGTCCCGGCAATCGTGCCACCGCCGTTGGACCCGCCGATCAAAAGATGCTCCGCCACGCTCAGCGTCGCGCCATCCTGGAGCTGTATCGTGCCGTTGCCGCCGCGCCCGCCCGAGTTGGTGGTCTGGCCACCGCCGCCCGCGCCGCCGATGAGCATTGATCGATTTACCTGGAGAAGACCCTGCGAGATCGTGAGGGAACCCGTGCTGCCAGCGCCGCCCGCCCCCGCGTCGGAGGCGCCGCCGCCGCC